>NZ_JAGGQS010000001.1:697-134482 GCF_018613175.1 Bacillus sp. ISL-47
CAGGACTTTGAATCAGCTTCTCTGAGTAAACACCGCACGAAGAAAATGCGAATGCATTTTCGAGGATCTCGTGCCTTCCGCTCCAATCAACAGGGTGCTACAAAACAACATTAACCTTTAACAGAGCCTTTAAATATAATATAAAGAAGGTTAAACAGTCACAGGCAAGAGAATAGCTTTAAGAAAAAGCTGCTGATTTTTGCAGTTTTTTTCGGTGCTATAAGCCCATCTTTTGATAGGCTATATAAACCAACGTACATTCTCAGCACATAGGCATATGATGCTTTTAGAAACCTGTGAAAGGAATGACTAAAATGCATCATGATCCTAAATCGTATTCCTATCCATATTATCCCCAGGTGAACACACACATGTATTACACAAACTATATGCCAAGAAATCAACAAGATCATCAACAAGTATGTGAAGCGATACTTGGAGCGATAAAAAGAGAAGCTTCAGCCATTGAGCTTTGTCGACAATTAGCAAATGAAGCTCCAAACCAGCAGCATTTTAATGAAATTCACCAAGCTATAGCAGGTAAAGTAGCACATTTGACACAATTTACGAATCTTTTTATCAGCTTAACGGGAACTCAGCCAGACTATCAAATCGATCAAGTTCCATTTCAAAACTATAGAGAGGGCTTGCAAAAAGCTTATCAATCAGAAGTGGAAGGATATCAGGAATATCACAAGAGCAGTATACTTACAGAACACCCGCAAATCAGAAATGTATTTTTATGGGCTTTAAGTGGTGAACAGGAAAATGCTGTTCGTTTTTGTTCTTTAAATGAGGAAATAGCAAAGAGGCAAACAGACTTTGGACCAGAACCGTTTGTGGTGGATATCGAGGATGCGACTACGAAAAACAATAATTTCCGCACCGCTCTATGGACTGGAGAACATTTGCAGTTGACCTTGATGAGTATCGGTGTTGGAGAAGACATTGGTTTGGAAATTCATCCGGAACTGGATCAATTTTTACGTGTAGAAGAAGGCCAAGGGATTATTCGAATGGGAGATAGCAAGGATCAATTAGATTTTGAAGAAAAAGTGTCTGAAGACTTCGCCATCATCATCCCTGCAGGCAAATGGCATAATCTCATTAATTCAGGCTACCAGCCGCTTAAGCTCTACTCAATCTATGCACCGCCTCAGCATCCATTTGGAACCGTTCATAAAACGAAAGCGGAAGCATTGGCTGCGGAAGAAGAACACCATTCAAACTAAAATGGGCAAAATCAAAAAGCCTCATGAGTCATATTGAGGCTTTTTGATTTTAACTGCAATGTGTCTGAGTTAGTCAAACATCTCGATAAATCCTTCGTGCTTGAACACTATTGAATGAATGCAAATTTTCTTAAGGGGGCTGAAAAATGATTGCCAATATAATCGTACCACTTACCTTATTGGCTTTTGCAATTGGCTTTTTCTTTTTATGTTATATCCTTTTAAGGAAGTGAAAAACAGAATCCTTGCAATCATTTTTATTTGGCTTGAGCAGCCATTTTTATTAATCAGCAAGTCTGCAGGAGGATTTTATTGCATTAGAGGCGAATGTTTGTTCTATAATAAGGGTAAATCATATTTTCGAGGTGTGTCATGAAGGTAGTCATTGAAACAATTCTTAACATTGAAGGAAGCAGGGGGATGCGGCGAGGCGAGTTTTACGTTCGTGATCAAGACTATAAAGACCATGCAGATTTTGCTGTTAGTATCGTTGCTTATGAATGGATTCAGCAGCAGCGGAAGGAGACCGGCTTCAGAGAAACCATCATTGAAAAGGTTACCTGGAATAATCAGCATGATATTACGGAAGAGGTGAAAAAGATTCAGCCGGTTATAAAGGATGATTTGCCTTTTTAGCTTTTTTACATAATTTTGTTCATTAACGGTATGAATGCGTAGCTATGAATGAAAAAAGAGTTGGAAGTACATCTTGTGAATTGAAAATTTAAAGGAGAGCGGGCATGATGATTTGGTTTTTATTCATTTTTATCCTTTTGATTTTTACATTTGCTTTATTTATTGATTGGAGACGAAGGAAGAATAATAATAACCCTCATACACCAACAAATCCGAATGCTAAGCCAGGAGATCGTTCGAACTATATGATGGGGGATAATAAAGACACTGGAGGATTTCAATAATTTCCTGCTCCAGCTGACAGGTATAATCCATTAACAGGACGAAAACGCTTGGGTGCAATCCAAGCGTTTTTACGTGATATTTATAGTGTTACTTTTGGGGTTGTTTTTTGAGGGCTGGCAAAGTTTCATTTAATCTAATAGCTGATAATAGACCTGCACTCAATGGCAACAGAGCTACTAATCCAATTGCCCAATTAACGTTTAGTATGTCTGTTAACATTCCTGCAAATAATGCTCCAAATGCATATCCACTATCTCTCCAAAAACGATAAACCCCCATTGATGAGGCTCTCCATTCTGGTTGCGCAACATCACTAATTGAAGCTTGTAAGGTGGGATATACCATTGCGGTTCCAAGCCCTAGTAAAATGGCTGCTGTGAACCATAGGCTATATTGGTTTACAAATAAAATCATCCATAGAGAAAGGGCTTGAAGCCACATCCCGCCAACAATGAACCACTTTCGTCCAATTTTATCACTCAACGCTCCGGTGAACAGTTGGAAGAATCCCCATGAAGCTGGATAAATGGCCACTAATACTCCGATTTCAGATACGGTTAAGCCAACTCCCGTAAAGAATAACGGGAATAGTCCCCAAGCCATACCATCTTTAAAGTTTGTGCTTAACCCTGCAAAAGTGACACTAGATAAACTTTTATTCTTAAATGTAGTCGTTTTGAAAACGTCTTTTGCAGATAAAGTCGGTCCATTATTGCTGGATGATTTTGTTTGAAGCTTTATATGTTTTTCTGTATCTCTTACAAATAATGATAAGATAAAACCGATTATCACAATAAAAATTCCTAAATAAAATGGTTCGGGGCGGTTAGAGAAATTTGTGGCAACAAAGCCAGAGACAGCAGCCATTACAGCTACTCCTATATACCCTGCAAATTCATTTAACCCAACAGCCAATCCTCTTTGAGTAGGTTTAGATATATCAATTTTCATATTTACAGTCATGGACCAAGCTAATCCTTGATTGATGCCTAAGAAGATATTCGCCACAACAATCATCCACCATGAGGTTGCAAATATAACAAGTAGAGGAACTAATAAACCGATACCCCATCCGATGAGAAGAACTTTCTTTCTCCCTAATCGGTCTGCGAAAGCACCTGCGAAGTAATTCACAATTGCCTTTGAAAATCCGAAACTAATAATAAAAGATAATGCCGCACTTGCTGATGCTAAACCAAAGTCTTCTTCACCAATAATAGGGAGAATGGTTCTTTCTAGACCAACCATTGAACCAACAAAGAAGTTCGTAACAACTAAAAGTATGAAATTTATTATATTCTCTTTAATTCCAATTTGTACTTTACTCAATCCACTCACCTCCAAAAAGGGAGAACCAAATAGTGGTTCTCCACTTTATTATTTTCCTTGATTCGTTTTTCTCATCTCAATAAAACCTTCTGGTTGTGGCGGTACATTCGTTGTCATAAAATCAACAAATTCCTTCTCTTTATCGAATTTCATTGCTTCATTGTGACGTTTTTCAAATCCAATGGTTGAAGAAGGTTTACCACTTAAACCACGTCCACAAACTGAGCCAGAAAATGCTCCCGGATATACTTCAATGTGGTCTTCTAATTGAGTAATCTTTTGTAAGCTTTGATATAAATTTTTTGCACCCTCTTCGATAGAAGAAGCTAATTCAGTTCTTCCTGCATCACCAACCATTAAGGTATGACCTGTTAAGACAAACCAAGGTTCATCCGCTCTGCGCTTATCTGAAACCACAATAGAAATGTGTTCTGGTGTATGACCCGGAGTATGCAAAAATGTTAAAAGTGTATTACCTGCTAATAATTCCTCCCCATCTTCAACTGGGGTAAATTCATAACTTGTATCTGCAGAAGAATGAAGGACATATTTTGCACCTGTTTTTTCAGCTAATTTTCTAGCTCCTGATACATGGTCAGCGTGAAGATGTGTATCAATTACATAAACAATATTCATGCCTAACTTTTCAGCTTCCGCTACGTAAAAATCAACTTGGTCTTCTAGTGGGTCTACCACTACTCCTTGTGATTGACTTCCACAACCAAAGAAGTATGATGCTGCTACCGGATTAGTGTGTAAATATTGACGAAATAACATTTTTAAATTCCTCCATAAAGTTAATGAATATATTCAGCTTGTTTCCACTCATGAACTCCTTCTTCCATGCGATATGCTTCGTATCCAAGGGAGTTTAAAGTTTCTACAGCCTGTGTGGCAAAAGCACAGTATGGTCCACGACAATAAGCAATAATTTTTTTATCTCTTGGAAGAGAGGAAATATGCTCTTCCAAGTTCTGAACTGGTACAGATATTGCTCCTGAAATATGTTGATCTTTATATTCATCTTCTGGTCTTACATCAATTAGAACAGCCTCACCATCTTGTATCTCTTTCAAAATATCTTTAAGTTGGACCATTTTAATCTTATCGTCTCTTCCTATATAACCTTTCCTTACGTGTGTAATATCACTGAACTGCATTTCAGCCAGGTTTTTAATCGAATGCAGGAGTTCAACCACGTTATCATCTGCTAAAGAGTAAAATACAAAGTTTTTATCCTTACTAAATTTAACTAATTTAGCCTCTAGCAGTGATTGTAGGTGTTTCGACGTATTTGCTACAGACATCTTTGCTTCTTTAGATAATCTATCCACTGTTTTGGGTCCTTGAGATAAATAATCTAATAACTCAAAGCGTTTGGGACTAGAAAGTGCTTTACTAATTCGAGCGAATTGACCGTATACAAGGTCTTTAAATTCTCTAGGTTCCAAATCATCACCTCTTAACTATTCAACTAATTAGTTGAATAGTCGAATTGTATTATATATATGCTGATTTGTAAAGGGTTGCTAAATATAGTGAAACATTAGGTAATTAAAGAAAAACGAGGTTAAATATCGAACAAGCGCATCAGACGTATGCAGAAAGAAAGCTGAATAAATATTTACTTAATGTTATCTTTTCCAAAATAGAAGCCGGAAACATAACCGGGATTCCGCTTTATTCCAGTATCTAACATAAAAGAGCTCTCAATGTATAATTTTTATTATTCCTGGGCACTACTCGTAGTAAAATTAATTTTTCTGCAGAGGGTGCTATAGTTGAAAAAAGAAAACAAAAACTTATTTATAGCCGGTTTTATACTTGGATTAGGTTTATTGGGTGCGATAGATGGGATCCTATTTCATCAGCTGCTGCAATGGCATCATATGATCTTAAGCCCTAATATCCGGCTTGAGATTTTTACGGATGGGCTATTTACTGCGTTATTTTCAGCTAAGCTCATTTGGGGCGGGGTAAAAATTTTTCAAGATTCCCGAAAAAATGAGCTCGGAGATAGCTGGAAAATTTTCTTGGGCGGTATTTTTATTGGCGGCGGAACTTTCAATCTCGTAGAAGGGATTGTAGACCATCATATCCTGCAAGTCCATCGAGTTAAACCATTGGCTGAAAATCCTTTATTATATGATTTAGCCTTTCTAGCGATCGGCCTTTTACTTGTTATCATTGGTTTCATGATCAAGCGCATGGAAAAAGCAGCATAAGAAAATTTTATTAGTGAGGTATTACATGAAAAGATTAAGGAGTTTTTTATTATTCTTCATACTCTTCTTAGGATTTTTTTACTATTATACAAGCCAGAATCCGCACAATCATGCCGGTGCCAAGAATCATATGAATCATAGTTATGTAGAAATTCCACAAGGATATGAGGTTCCGGATGTGAACATCTCCGTGACGCAAGAACAGTCAGGGACATGGCTGCTAAAGGTCCAGCCTAACCACTTTACCTTTGCCCCTGAAAAGGTCGGGCAAAAGGAACCCAGCTATAATGAAGGACATGCTCATTTATATGTAAATGGTGAAAAAATAAATCGTTTATATGGACAATATTATAATTTGGGTTCATTAAAGGAAGGACAAAATGAAATAAAAGTCACTCTCCATTCTAATAATCATGGGGCTTTAGTATATAAGGGAAAACCAATACAAAACAGCACGATCGTGGATGTAACCTCTTAAATAGATATTTTATTAGGACTGCAATAGTCCTTTTTTTTGTAGACATTCTAGAAAACCTCTTCAAACTTACAAGCTTTCACCACTTCGCCATTTTTCCTTTCAAACCGAAAGTTACAGTCTGTAAATGCTAGTAAAGGTATGCCTTACGGAAACACTCAGAATTTCAAAAAACACAATTCTGAGTGTCTTTTTGCATTTATAGATTTCATTAAACCTCTATAGGTCTCTGCCGGACGGCGGAATCGGCAAACATAGAAGCTTAACATCAGGAAATAGGCAAACTGTTCATTTTTATAAACAAATGTAATTATCCTGTCCAAATGAATATTCTGAAATATTATAGTAGTAAAGGGGGTGATTGTATGATGGGATCTAAAAGATATGGTTGTAATGACGTAAGCCCTGATAGAGAAGGGAATTGCGAAGGCTGCGTGTGCAGTCTTTTAAGAAGGGCGAGCAGAGATCAGAGATTTTTTATTTTGATGAAAGGAACTGGTGAATTCCTGGCGTTAGGGCCAGGCGAAAGTCCACAGGCCACCGAATTTTCATTTGTTCGATTTAACCGTGAAACTTGCTGTGCCACTTTTACTTTTATTGAACAGGGACCACCTGTTCCAGCTCCAGCAGTTGCTCCTGTACCGGCGGGAACACTTGAGTTTATCGTTGATTGCCGTTGCATCTGCGCTCTTACTCCAATACCAGTTCAATAATCTTTGTTCGGTTCAAAGGCCTTGTCATAAGGCCTTTCTTTATTCACCAATCATTCTTGCATAAAGGTGCATTTGCCTGGCAGCTACATAAATTGATGTTTTTGTGCATTCATACAAAATCCAAGCAGTTGAAACTGTACGAAGTAACAGACCTAAATAGAATAGGTTTTCATTCCGTATGTTCGATGCTATACTTTTATTTTGAGTATCGAAAGGAATGTTATACGTGAAAAACGTTTTGTTATTTTTATCTCAATTAGTTCTGCTCTGGGCTATTTATCAATTTTCTAGTTTAATAGTAGGGATCCTCCATCTGCCGATACCATCCAGTGTGCTGGGGATGATCCTATTATATCTCCTTTTAACAAGAGGAGTCATTCAGGTACGGTTCATCGAGAAGGGGGCAAACTTTTTAATCAAGCATCTTGCCTTATTTTTTGTACCGTTTGCAATAGGATTAATGAATTATACAGGGCTTATCAAAACGAGCGGAGTACAGCTGATGTTAATGATTGCGGGAAGCACAATCATTGGATTACTGATCACGGCCGGATTAACACAATCCTTATCAAAACGGGAAAAGGAACGAACACATCATGAACAGTCTCATTCTCACTCTCATTAGTATTGCTCTTACAATCGCTGTGTATTTTGGGGCTACTGCTCTATCAAGACGGGTGGTATCTCCATTCACAACCCCCATTTTGACTGCGACGATTGTTATGATTATGATACTTAGCTCATTGGATATCAGTTATGAGCAATATTCCTCTGCCAAGGAATGGATTACATCTTTATTGGGTCCAGCTACCGTTGCCCTGGCAGTACCTCTATATAAAAATAGAGAGATCATAATGGAAAAATTAATGCCTGCCACATTTGGGCTAGTGATTGGAACACTATCTACCATTCTTTCAGCTGTTTGGATATCAAAAGCATTGGGTTTGTCTGAGACCATCCAGGCAACATCTGCTGTTAAAGCAGTCACAACCCCTGTGGCCATTGAAGCGGTCGCCCTCATTGGCGGGGATCCAGCGCTAGCAGCAGCTTTTGTTATCACATCAGGCATATTTGGAGCTGTTTTTGCACCTGCTCTTTTATCCGTTGCGAACATTCATGATCCGTTTTCACGAGGACTTGGCATCGGAACCGTTTCACATGGGATTGGCACCAGCCAGGCAGTGGTGGAAGGACCGATTACAGGCGCTGTATCAAGCGTTGCCATGGGAGCTTCGGCCATTATTACCTCTATGATTCTTCCTTGGGTTTATCCGTTTATCCAATTATAGTGCAGCGCAATCCTTTTAGTGGGATTGCGTTTTTTTAAAGGAAAGCATGTCAAACAAGTAATTTTCTTACTAAATTTTACGTAATAGGCTAAATAAAGACATGCTTAAACGAATTTTTTTGTGAATAAGAGTATGGATCGGGATATATCGGTCACCTTCACAAGTTTATCGGTCAGATTTTCAATATATCGGTCAGATTTATATTTTATCGGTCACTTTTTGGATATATCAGTCACTTTTTCGATATATCAGTCAGTTGGCGTTAGATCAACATTCCTGCACTTCTATAGTGATAACAGGGTGTAAATTTTAAAAGCCATTTTTCGCCATAACTTTGATTAGTAAGAGAGATCTAGTATACTATTAAAAATTTATACTATGTTTTTCCAAATGAGAGAGGTCAGAGGTGACTAGGGATGCTGGAAATCTTTACTGTTCGTTTATTTAATCAGGAAAGAAACATCCGGGTTTACTTACCAAACAACTATGATGGAAGCACGATAAAATACCCCGTTTTATACATGCATGACGGGCAGAACGTTTTTGGGCGGGAAGAGGCGATTGGCGGAGAATCGCTGGAATTGCATGCATACCTTGAAAAAAATAACGTGGATTTAATTGTGGTTGCCATTGATCAAAATACGGCAGGGGATGAACGGATTAATGAGTATTGTCCTTGGAGGAATGGAGAATTCAGTGAAAGGCTGTTAGGTTCTAAAAGTGAATCGGGTGGGAAGGGAGCGAAATATGTAGATTTTATTGTAAATGATTTAAAGCCATTCATAGACGGAAAGTACCGAACTTTAGAAGAAAAATCTTTCATGGCAGGAATCTCATTGGGCGGTCTTATTTCAATCTATGCAGCTTCCTGTTACCCCCATATATTTAAAAGGGCAGCTGCCCTGTCTCCTGCATTTTACCGGAATCAAGAAAAGATAGAGGAAATGTTGAAAAGCACCTCACTCTCACATATAGAGAAGTTGTACTTAGACTGTGGAACGGCAGAAGTGCCAACAAACAACCAAATTAGCGAGCTTTTTTTACTGTCTAATAAATCTGTATATGAAATCTTAAAAAATAAAGGAATGAATATAAACTTTTCTATAATTGATGGGGCGGAGCATCATTATTTAGCATTTAAAAAAAGAGTTCATTCATTAATTGAATTTTTTATTTCCGATAAGTAAAAGAACCGGAAACAGGATTATTCTTCTATTTAAGATAATATTAGTGGAAAAGTTTATTTTAGATGAAGAGGTCAATGTGTGGGCACTTAATTTAAGGCCGTTGGGCTCCTAAACTTTGCAATTATGGGGGAGTCAACGCAGTTTCCTGATACAACGTTTTTTCCAAACAAAAAAAGGACTCTATAATAGAGTCCTTTCATCATTACGCTTTGTTAACGTTAGTAGCTTGAAGTCCACGTTGACCTTGCTCAGTGTCAAATGTCACTTTTTGGCCTTCGTCTAAAGATTTAAATCCTTCGCCTTGGATAGCTGAGAAATGTACGAATACGTCTTCTCCACCTTCAACCTCGATGAAACCAAAACCTTTTTCTGCGTTAAACCATTTTACTGTACCTGTTTGCATGTGTGTTTCCTCCTGCGTGGATCTATTCCACATTTTAATACTATTATTGCTCATTAGATATCAAAGGCGAAAAGTTTAAACACTTATTCTTTGACCGAACAAAAATAATTCTTCTTAAGAATAACAGCTAAAGTCTGGAAAAGCAAATTTTATTTAAGAATTTTTATTTTTTAAATTCCAGGTATTCAAAAAAAACAGACGTTTTTTTAGGAAAAGGTTCTGATTTCTCCATCTCAAAAAGATTAAAAAATTTAGGTGAAAGATCCCATTGGCTATGGAGCCCCAGAGTCTATAAAGGATTTTCATCACGTTACGTGAAAAGTGGAAGCTCATTTATTAGGTTTAAATAGAGAAATTGTCCTTTTTTAATTATTTGAGTTTGATTGACCAGTTTTTCTTTATAAATGAGATAAGCTTGAACTATAACTTTCTTCAGCTCTCTAGAATAGGCGTAAATATATAGGATAAATGATTCGGATTAACAAGTATGTAACAAAACCTAAACTCCTTTTTTACATAGCATCAATAAAGTCTTTTTGTTCATTTGTTATCCTCTAAGAGAAATCAGATTTACTTAAGGAGGCATAACATGAAAAGTGTAAAGCGGAGTAAAAATCGAATTAGGAAGGCAGTTAGTTCTCTTTTGGTGTTGTTGTTGGTCATTTTAGGTTTGGGAAATAGCGCATTTGCAGATCAAACCAGTTTTGGCCGTGGCCAAACGGTAAACGTGAAAATAATGTCCTATAACATTCATCATGCTGAAGGGGAAGACGGAATTTTAGATTTAGAACGGATTGCAAGGATAATAGAAGAGGAAGATACGGATATTGTTGCTTTGCAGGAGGTGGACAATCATTGGTCTGAGCGCAGTGATTTCCAGGACCAGGCAAAATGGCTTGCAGAGAGTCTTGGAATGTTTTATACATATGCAGCAAACCTGGACCGTGAGCCATTAAACAATGGAGGTGAACGCCGTCAATATGGAACAGCTATTTTAAGTGAATATCCAATCATTGAATCAGAAAATCATTTTCTGTCCCAAATAGGGAACACTGAGCAACGGGGTCTCTTAGAAGCTACAATCAATATAAGTGGAAATCACTTGAATGTTTATAACACGCATTTAGCACTAACTCCTGCCGAACGGGAGCTGCAGATTAAGGAGATCGTTGAAATTGCCAGCCAATCAAAGGGTCCAAAAGTGATTCTAGGCGATTTAAACGCTACTCCAGAGAGCAATGAAATGAAACCTATGTACGCTAATTACCTGGATGTATTTGCAGGTCCTCCGGATGCAAATACTTATCCTGCCCAAAATCCTGCAAAGCGGATTGATTATATCTTTACATCAAAAAACATTGAAACAGCAGATGTTGAAGTGATTAAGAGCTTGGCTTCAGACCATTTGCCTATCACTGCGGATCTTGTATTGGATCGTGATCAGCCATATTATAATGGCAATAAATAATAATTGAATCCATAGTCTTACCAAGAATGAATTGGTAAGACTTTTTTTATTGCACTTTTTTTTAGCTCCTAGATTTATTAAGAAAAGTGAGTTGTCTTTTTTTAATGGGTTGGCGCCGTTAACTTAAGCAGATTAAGAATAAATTTTGAGCATGTTGTTCCGTATAAGTTTAAAGGCCAATTGGTTGGAAATAATGTACATACTATGATCTATGATGATTTTAGGAGGAAAAATGAAATTATCGAGCGAACAGTTTCATAATAGTTATTTAGCGTTTGCATTTATTAGAGGCATAAATTTAGTAATTGAAAACGATATAAGAAAATCGTTGAAAAATTACGATTTATCGTTTCCTGCCTTTCGTATTTTATGGATTTTATATTTTGATTCAAACCACATAAACATGTCCGATCTTTCCTATCTGGCTCAAACAAATATTTCCAATGTTTTCCGGCAATTAACCAAGCTAAAAGAAGAAGGGTTAGTCATTATTGAAAATGGCCATGATGCCCGAACGAAAGAAGTATGCTTAACGGAAGGCGGCCGGAAGCTTGTTCAGGAATTTATAGAAGAGAATACGACAAACTCAAACTTACAGATTGTCGAATCAATCGCCAAAATCTCCAAAGAGGATTATTCGAAATTTATTGAAGTTTTTACTTTGTTAAGTGATGAATTACTTGGAAAACAATACAGTGACTTTTTAACCAAATCTTCAAACGCAATATTAAAGAAATCAATAAATACACCTTAGAGGGTAAGTTGTTGATATTTCCAGCCGGTAAAAACAGGTTCATCTGAACCTTGTTTCTATCGGCTTTTTTTCATTTCTATTTAAAATCGCTGATGACCGAGGTTCATCTCCTTCAAATATTTGCATTCGCAAATAATTATGTTTTTTATGTACCATACTATAAACAGTTACTAAATGGAGTACCCGGCAATCATGTATATCAAGACAAACGACATTATAGATGAATAAGTTTAAATTTCAATAAAGAAGAGGGGGATTACAATTTGAAGCTTTCAAAGTGTGTAAATGCTAAGAACTCAAGATTATTATTAATAATAATGATGATTATTCCCTGGATTTCGCTTCCATTATTGGGACGAAAGACAATAAAACGGTTTCTTCCGGCAACTGTATTTATTTGTTTAGTCGTAAAAGTAATGAATATAATCGCTGAGAAACGAAAATGGTGGTGGTTTTACACAAGTATCCATTCAAAGATAAAAGGAGATATTCCTTTCATTTTAGGTCCCTACTTTATTTGTTCTCTCTGGGTTTTAAAAATGACCTATGGTAAGTTTTCGTTATTTTTAATTACAAACGCAATTCTTCATTTCTTATTTGTATTTCCAGGAGGAAAACTTTTGAAGAAATTAGGAATCGTTTCTTTAGTTCGTATAAACTCCATCCAATTATTTTTTATTCTTCTGATTCGAGCGGTTCTTTTATATAGTTTTCAATTCGTAAAAGAGAATCTAAATTTTGGGCGTACTGAGGGGGAAGTTGAAAGAAGCTAAGAGTTTTTGAAAAAATCATTGATAATTAGGTGAGCAGCGGGTTTAAATTTTTTTGCATACTCGTTTAGGCTAAATTTAGAAAGATTTGATAAAACCTTTGATAAAACCTTTGATAAAACCTTTGAAATGTTGTCAATGATCAAGTGAAAAAGAGAAAATACAGCAGAGTAAATCCAACACAATCAAGTATTTAAATGTTCTGCAATTAGCCTGCAATTTAATGGCTTTTTACTTTGTATTAAATATTCAAAAAATATTGACAATTAGATATAAAACAGTTAAATTATTAATAATTATAAAGTTATAACATTATATTTATTAGAGGGAGAATACTAAATGCAGTTAGATAAAAGTTTACATATACCTCTTTATAGACAAGTAGAAAAGATTTTAGAAGAGAAAATCATTTCGGGACAATGGGAAATTGGGAGCCAGCTTCCAACTGAACAAGAATTGTCAGACCTTTTTGAGGTCAGCACCATTACCGTAAAAAGAGCGGTGATTGAGCTTGTGAACAAAGGGTACCTTTTTAGGCAAAGAGGCAAGGGAACTTTCGTTTCCGGAGAAGCAAAAGAACAAGATCTCATTTCCCTTATCTCACTTAGCACGAATTCAGACCAGGAACATCCACATGAATTAATCAGTTTCACTTATGAAGCAGCAGGCAAAGAGATCGGTGAGAAGTTAAGACTTGATCCGGAGGATGAGATAATAAAGATTGAGAGATTGAAAACCGAAAAGAATGACCCGATCGCACTTGAATATACCTATTTGCCGGCAGAAAAATGCCCAGGCCTTACATCTGATGATATTAATAATGAACTCATATTTAACATCCTAAAAAACAGATTTCATATTTCACTGGGAAGAGCTAAAGCATTTATTAGACCCTATATACTCCCTAAAAAACAGTCCAAACTGCTGCACGTTGAAACGGGGACCGCTGTGTTTGAATGGGAGCGGTTTACCTATACGAAGCAAGAGGAGATTATTGAATACTCCAAATTCTATATTCGCACAGATAAAGAGGTTTACTATACGGAAGTCCGATTATAAAAAAAATGATCGTCCTAGAATGGACAATCTTTTAGCATAAAAGATATAAAGTTATAATATTATATTTTTAAATTTAAAATACTGAAAATTAGCAACATTAAATTAAATAGATATTTTCATTCAATGAAAGGGGGAATCCATTAGTCTGTTCAATCTTCATCTTAGATCAGCTCCTATTGTGCAGGTATGAAACACCTAAATTGACGAGGGGGAAATAAGAATGAAAAGAAAAGCATCTCTTATACTTTTACTTTGTTTATTACTTGTTACTGCGGCTGGATGCAGCGGCCAAACTGGAGGTTCTTCAGATGAAGGATCAGGAAAAAGTCCTGAAAAAACCCTTGTTTTAGCAGCATATGGAGGAAGCTATGAGCAAAAGATGAAAGAGGTTCTGATACCAGAATTTGAGAAAGAGCATGGTGTTAAGGTTAAGTACATTACCGGGAGCTCTGTTGATACTTTATCTAAGCTTCAAGCCCAAAAGGACAATCCGCAAATTGATGTTGCCTTTTTGGATGATGGTCCGCAAGCACAGGCAAAAGCTTTTGGACTGCTGGCACCATTAGATGAGAGTGTTGTTACAAACCTGGCGAATGTATATGATATCGCGAAGGATAAAGACAATGTGGGCGTAGGTTTTGGAATCATTTCAACCGGATTGGCTTATAACAAAGAAGTCTTTGAACAGAATGGCTGGGAGCCGCTGACATCATGGAATGATCTGGCCGACCCGAAATTCAAAGGGAAGCTTGTACTGCCGTCCATTGCCAATACGTATGGTGTCCACTTTCTTCTCATGACGGCCATTGCAAACGGTGGCAGTGAAGAAAATATTGAGCCTGGATTTGAAAAGCTAAAAGAAATTGCCGGAAATGCTGTGACATTTGATAAAACAGCTGACGTTTCCAACTACTTCATGCAAGGCCAGACCGTAGCAAGTGCATGGGGAAGCAGCCGTGTGTTCACTCTTCAGGATACTGGATTCCCAATTGAGTATGTTATCCCTGAAGAAGGTGTTCCTGCTTTAATGCCAACTGTTAGTGTCATAAAGGATGCACCAAATGCCGATCTTGCACAGGAATTTGTTAATTTTGTTCTGGATGAGGAAGCCCAGCTTTTATTTGCAAACTCTCTTTTTGACGGACCGGTTAATAAGAACGTGAAGCTTGAGGGAGATATTGTGGATAAGGTGGTTTATGGTGAAGACGAAATTGCGAAATTAATCAAAGTGAATTGGGAAGTTGTCAATGCAAAACGAGCTGAATGGACAGAGCGGGCTAATAAAGAAATAGAAGTGGCCCATTAAGGAAGAGGTGAAATGATGAGTTACTTAAGCCTTGAAAATGTGGTTAAGACCTTTAATAAAACAGAAGTCGTTAAAAAGCTGAGCCTTGAGATTCAAAAAGGGGAGCTGGTCTCTTTTTTGGGGCCATCAGGCTGCGGCAAAACGACGACACTAAACATGATAGCCGGATTTCTGGAAGTGGATGGCGGGAAGATTGAGGTGGACGGCAAGCCCGTTCACCTGCTTCCTCCCAATAAAAGAGAAATGGGCATGGTGTTTCAGAACTACGCATTGTTTCCGCATATGACTGTTTTTGAGAATGTGGCCTATGGGCTGAAGCTTCGCAAGGTGCCGAAAAGTGAAATGAACACGCGCGTGCTTGAAGCCCTGGAAATGGTCCGATTATCAGGCTATGAAAAACGCTATCCAAAGGAGCTATCGGGCGGACAGCAGCAGCGGGTCTCACTTGCAAGGGCACTGGTCATTAAACCGAAAGTACTCCTCCTCGATGAACCCCTGAGCAATCTTGACGCAAAGCTGCGCCAGGAAATGCGCGAGGAAATCGTCGATATTCAAAAGCAAGTCGGCATTACCACCATTTTTGTTACACATGATCAGGAGGAAGCCTTGGCGATATCAGACCGGATCGCCGTCATGTATGAGGGAAGGATTGAACAGGTGGATGATCCAGCTTCCATCTATAATCATCCGAAGACAGACTTTGTGTCCCAGTTTATTGGGGAAGTGAATCACATTCAGGGAAAAGTGCTGGAAGCCTATGAAAATAAAAAATGTAAAATGCACTTTTTTGGAAATGAACAGATTGTTTCCGTACCATCAGCAAAGAATTCAGAGGTTCACTTTTTCATCAGGCCTGAAAAAATTCAAATCTCGCTAGCCGAGTCAAATGAAAGAAATGAGGCCTTCCAAACGAAAGTCGAAAGGAAAATGTTTTTGGGTGCCAAGACTCGATATATCTTGAGCGTACAGGATAAGCATCTTGTTGCTGATATATCCAATACCGTCCTGAATCCAACTCAGGTAAAAGAAGGAAACAGCGTCTATACGTATTGGAATCCGGAGGATCTGCTGCCTTCAAGAATGGTGAGGTGAGAATAAATGCAAGCCGGAATCGGAACGGAACATGATTTATTGCTTCAGCAGAAGAAAAAGAATTTAAATAGGAAACGGATTGATACTTGGCTGCTGCTGCTTCCAACTCTCGCCATTTTTATCTTTTTCTTCTTGCTTCCTTTGTTTTTCCTGTTTATCACAAGCTTTAAAACCTTTGATGCCAGCACTGGGATAGGGGATGAGTGGACGCTTCAGAATTACATAAAGTTCATGTCAGATCCATTTTATCTGGGAGTTGTCTGGCGGACTGTTAAAATCGCACTTTTAACCACATTGATTACCATCATTATTTCCTATCCGGTAGCTTTTCAGATTTCAAGGTCAAAGGGGAGAGCAAGGAATTACTTAACCTTGCTTGTGCTGTCGCCTCTCTTGATTAGCATGGTAATCCGCTGCTATGGATGGGTCATTCTGCTTAACAATAATGGGGTGGTCAACAATACTCTTTTAAAGCTAGGCTGGATTGATCAGCCGTTAACCCTTTTGTACACTGAATTGAGTGTCGTTATTGGCATGGTGCATGTTCTTTTTCCATACATGGTGCTAAGCATCATGGGATCGCTTGAAAAAATAGATCCTTCCGTCATCAGAGCCTCGCAAAATCTCGGGGCCAGCTCCTTCAGAACCTTCTTTTCCATCCTGCTTCCGCTAACCTTGCCAGGCGTTTTTGCCGGATCTGTTATGGTATTCAGTCTAAGCGTTAGTTCGTTTGTGACACCGGCCATTTTAGGAGGCCCGCAGGTAAAGGTCATGTCCTACTTAACTTATGAACAGGTAGCTGTGATGCTGAACTGGCCTTATGGTGGCGCCATTGGGTTCCTATTAATCCTGATTGCGACGATTACGATTATCGCCTACAGCAAAATACTTGCCAGGTCGGAAAAAGGAGTGGCGATACAATGAAAAAGAACTTGCCGAAATTTTTCTTTAACTTTGTTTGCTTTTTAGTGTATGTCTTCTTGCTGGCACCCATCGTAGTTGTATTGCTGTCTTCTTTAACAACAACAGAATATATTGTTTTCCCGCCAAAGGGAGTGACCCTCAGATGGTATACAGAACTGATCGAACATCCGGAATTCATGCAGTCTTTTACGCTAAGTATCATTGTGGCATTCGGAACAGCGGCCATCTCCACAGCTATCGGCACACTGGCATCAATTGCGGTTGTCCGGCGCCAGTTTAAAGGGAAAACAGCGATCGTTCAATTAGTGGGATCACCTCTATTGATACCATCAGTTGTGTTTGGGATTGCCCTTTTGCAGTTTTACTCGTGGATTGGATTGGCTGCGAGCCCGCTGGCGTTAATTCTGGGGCATATTATTCTAACCGTCCCCTTTGTGATGCGTCTCGTTGTTGCCAGTTTAGTAGGGTTTGACCGTTCGATTGAACAGGCAGCCTTGAACCTTGGAGCAGGACCTATAAAGGTTTTCTTTCAAATTACCCTGCCGATCATTAAATCAGGTGTCATAGCGGGTGCCATTTTCGCTTTTATTACCTCCTTCGATGATTTAACAGTTGCTTTATTTATTGTCAGCACCGATGTTGTCACCCTGCCGGTGCGCATCTATACTTACATGCAATATCAGTATGATCCGATCATTACATCTGTATCGAGTATTATGATTCTTTTTACAGTAGTGCTCATGCTTGTAATTGAAAGAATACTTGGGGTAGGGAAAGTGTTTTCCTCCAAAAATTAACGAAGAGGTGGCTTTTATGCATATAGAGACTCATCCCATTCTTGGGAAGCAGCTTCAAGAGCCTGTAACCTTTTACTTCAAAGGCCAGCCCTATAAAGCTTATAAGCAGCAGACGGTTGCAGCTGCTTTAATGGCTAATGGAGTAAAGAAATTTGGATTAAGCCGAAAGCTGGTCCAATCAAGAGGTCTTTTCTGCTCGCGCGGACGATGCTGCAGCTGCTATATGACTGTTAACGGTGAAGATCATGTACGCACTTGCATGACAAAGGTTAAAGAAGGAATGACCGTATATCCGAATCTGGAAGACCCCGAGATAAGGAGGGAACAGTATGGAGACTGACGTTCTCATCATAGGGGGCGGACCGGCTGGCCTTGCTGCTGCGATTGAAATAGCATCAAGAGGATTGGATGTCACGGTTGTCGATGAATCCTCCTCTCTTGGCGGCCAGCTATGCCAGCAAACACAGCTGCTCCGGCCGCTGCCTTCCGTCTATCAGCCGATGCGGGGGTTTGAATTGGCTAAGATCTTAACAGAGCAAATTCATGATTTTAGAGCAGGTACGCTTTTAAATCATCGCGTGATCGGGCTGTATGCTGATGGAAGTGTGGGACTTTCTGATGAAGAAAATGTGTTTCCTGTTAAAGCGAAAAAGATCATCGTGGCCACTGGTGCCGCTGAAAAGGCAGTGGCTTTTCCAAAATGGACGCTTCCGGGCATTATAACGATTGGTGCCGCCCAGACACTGGTTAACCGGGATTTTGTGATGCCAGGGAAGGAAGCAGTGATTGTGGGTTCAAGCGATTTTGCCCTGGATGTTGCAAGTCAGCTTTTGGAGGTTGGCGTGGAGGTTAAAGGAATTATTGAAAAAAACCCTGCAGCGGCTGCAAGAGAAAAAGAAAAAATAGATGCGTTAATAGGAAGAGGTATTCCATTTTATTTAAATAGCTTTATAAAAGAGGCAAGAGGAAATGGACAGGTGGAGGAAATCGATATTGAAGTGACCAGAGATATCTTAACGGTAACTGCGGATGTTGTATGCATCGATGGTGGAAGATCGCCGATACTTGATTCGTTTTACCAGCTGGGCTGTTCCTTTGGCTACGAGGAAGAGCTTGGCGGATGGGTCCCGCAATATAATCGTGAGTTTAAAACGGACAAAGAAAATATATTTTTAGCCGGAAATGCGGCGGGCATCAGCGAACAGGGTGCATTGCTTCTCACAGGCATGATAGCCGGAATCAGTGTATGTGAAGAACTGCAGGCACTCAGAAGTGGAGAGGCAGAGGAAATCCGAGATGCACTGTGGAAAGAGCTCCAGCTTTTAGAGCATAAAGTTGTGTGGGAAGGAAGAACGAAACACATTAAAAACTTTGCAGCTCCGGTGCTGAAGGATCAATTTATCTCTTAGTTTAATAGAAAAAGAGACTAGAAGGTGAACAAATTGGATAAAACAACGATCATATGTCGATGTGAAGAAATCAGCTATGAAGAGGTAGAAGAAGTCATCGGGCATGGAGGCAGAACCTTTGATGACGTTAAAAGGCTGACTCGGTGCGGAATGGGTCCCTGCCAGGCAAAGATCTGTACGGGACTTGTAGCAAACATCATTCATGAACAAACATCCTTGCCCCTTTCTGAGATTCCTTTGCCAAGGATGCGGATGCCGCTATCGCCGATTAAGCTTGAAACACTGGCAACGAACAGCACAGCCTTCTCCACCGTCAAATCGGTGTTGGATGAGGTGGAAATAGAGGACGGGAAGGTGAGATAAGTGGAAACAAGCTATGAAACGATTGTGATTGGAGGAGGCGTAGTAGGCAACGGGATTGCCTTTCATCTTTCCGAACGATACAGAGAGGGCGTGCTTGTGCTCGATAAAAAATACCCCATGTCAGGCACCTCCGGCTCGACCCAGGCCTGGGTGTGGGTTCATAATAAAACTCCATCCTGGTATGCGGAATTCAATATGTACAGCGCTGAACTTTATCCATATTTGTCTAAAAAAATAGGTGATGTTGAATACAAGCGCACTGGAGGACTTTCGCCATTTTTCAATGAAAGCGATCGGGAAAAAGCAAAGCAGCTTGCTGAATCCTACCGTAAAATCGGCATAAAAATTAAAGTGCTATCAAGGGAAGAGGTTCTAGAAAAAGAACCCTTCATGAACCCTGAAGTCGCTGGAGCCACATACAGCTCCATCGATGGGAATGTAAATCCCTTCCGGCTGATTGATATGTATATGAGGGCTGCCAAAAAAAATGGTGTGCATTATTCAACATACAATAAAGTAACTGAGATTCAGAAGCAGGATGGTAAATATATAGTTGTTTCTGATCAAGAAACATATGTATGCAAAAATCTCATCCTGGCTGGCGGAACCTGGTCACGGGAATTAGGAGAAATGCTTGGGATTGAGATTCCGGTTAATCAGTTAAGAGGGCAAATTCTTGTTTCCGAACCATTAAAGCCATTCTTGAATTTTACAATCAGCGGGCTAAGGCAGGCGAACAATGGTGAGGTGCTAATGGGCTACTCCATGGAGCAGGCAGGGTTTAACCGAGCGACAACGCTTGATGTTATCCAGGAAACTGCCAATATGGCCGTTCGCTATGTTCCTGCACTAGGAAAGGCCAAAATTGTTCGTGCCTTCTCCGGTATTCGCGTCATGCCTGAAGACGGCTTTCCGATCCTCGGGAAAGTGCCTGGCTTTGAAAACCTATATGTGGCAGCCACCCATAGCGGTGTAACACTTTCCCCTTTAATAGGGACACTGATGACTGAATTGATCATGGATGGGGAAACATCTATCCCAATAGACCGGTATTCGCTGAGCAGGTTTGGTTAGGATGGAAGATTATTAAGTTATAATATTATAACTTTAGATGATCAGTTAAGGGAAGGAAACTCGCTGAAAGCAGAAAGAATTGATATAAAAGCTTTCCTTTAACAAAGCTAAATTGTCACAACTTGGAGGAAAATAAAATGCCGCATTTATTCATTAGGGGAATTACAGTTGAGCAGACAAAGGAAATTAGTGTCCCTCTAGTAAAAGAGTTAGCAGAAGTATGTGCATGTGAAGAAGAAAACTTTACTTTGGAAGTCGTACAGTCCACTTTCGTGTTTAACCAAAATGAAGTGCCAGCTTATCCATTTATAGAAGTAAAGTGGTTCGATAGAGGTAAAGGTGTGCAAAACCAATTTGCGAAGGCTGTTACGAAACATGTCCAGTCACTTGGTGTTCCAGAAGTAGAAGTAGCATTTACTGCATTTTTGGAGGCTGACTATTATTTAAATGGGAAGAGCTTTGCGGAAGAATAAAGACCTAAATAAGTATATAAGAGACCTTGTTATTCTGGCTGAAGAATTAATAAGGTTCTTTTTTTTATAAGTTCTGTTTTCGTAAAGTTTGTTGCTTTTGAAGGCAAACTTATTTTTAACTAACTGAGTTGATTGGAGCGGAGAGCACTTGACTCCTACGGGAAGAGAGGGAAGTGCGAGACCCCACAGGCGAAGCCGAGGAGGCTCGCAACCCTCCCCGAGGAAAGCAAGTGCTCGCAGCGGAAATCAACGGGCAGAATTCATAAACAAAAACAACAACCTATGTGAAATGAGCCTTTTGAGTCTATTAAAAATAGTATTTCAATAAAGAGTTTATAATTTTGTAAAAATTCTGTTAATAATATTGATTTTTTCGAAATTTGCGACTATGCTTTACTTAAAGAATATAAAATAAAATGTCATTTCAATATGCGAAATGTAAAATCTTTACCTCTTACAGCCTGGAAAGAAGGATGAATACTATGAACCAGAGTGTAACAAAAGCATTAAAATTACTTTCTCTTTTTTCCGAAGAAAAGCGGGAGATCTCCCTTCAAGAAATTTATGAAATGACTGGAATGCCAAAGGCTACTGCTTTTCGTCTGCTTGCTTCACTTGAAGAGGGGGGATTTATCCGCAAAATAAAGTACTCAGAACATGATATACGCTACCGTCTGGGCCTCAAGCTTCTCGAACTGGGGAATCTTGTTAGTGAGGACTTAGAACTTCGTCAGGCTGCTTATGAGCATATGAAAGCTTTGAGCAAAGAAATCAATGAAGTCGTCCACCTTTCAGTATGCGAGGGAGAAGAGGCCATTTACATTGAAAAGGTAGAAAGCAGCCAGGCCATAAGACTTTATACGAGAGTTGGCAAAAGATTTCCTTTATTCGTTGGTTCAGGACCCAAGCTTTTACTGGCTTACCTCCCAAAAACGAGGCAACAAGAAATTATCAGCCGTATGAAGTTTGAAGAATTCACACCACATACGATCACTAATGAAAAGAAGCTATACCAGGAACTTGACACGATAAGACGGCAAGGTTATGCAGTGAGTTTAGGTGAGCAGGATCCTGATACAGTGGGCTTTTCCTTTCCTATTCGGGATTTCTCCGGAGAGGTAGTCGGAGCTCTTGGCGTAACGGGTCCAAGCATGAGGTTCTCAGATGGAAGAAGAGGTGAAATTCTTCAAAAAACACAAAAAGCCGCTCAGGCTATTTCCGAGGACTTAGGTTTTAGGGGATATTTGTGAATAGGACAGTCATTGTTTAATTAAATATTTTCATATACTGAAATGTTATTCCGGTATGTGAAAAGATAATAGAAATTGCTGTTTTCAAAGTTTGTTGCTTTTACCGGCAAACTTAGTTTATATAACTGAGTTGATTGTAGCGGAGGGCACTTGACTCCTGCGGGAAGAGAGGGAAGTGTGAGACCCCACAGGCGAAGCCGAGGAGGCTCACTGATATCTTAATAGGTTACCAATTGAAAGGTGGAGTTATTAATGGTTAAAATGACGAGTGCCCAGGCTATTGTTGAATGTATGAAGCGAGAAAATGTCAAGCATGTATTTTGTGTACCCGGGGAAAGCTACCTGCCATTAATGGATGCAATCTATGACGAAAAAGATATCGAGTTAATCTCAAATCGTCATGAAGGTGGAGCCTCATTCATGGCTGAGGGTTATGGAAAAACATCGAATAAGCCTGCAGTTGTGATGGCAACCCGCGGAGTTGGTGCAGCCAATCTTTCCATAGGAATTCATACAGCTTTCCAGGATTCTACTCCCATGGTGGTTTTTCTTGGGCAGGTTCATACTAAATTTCGAGGGCGCGAAGGATTTCAGGAAATGGAGCTAGATCGTTTTCTCGAGCAGGTAACCAAATGGGGAGTGGAAATTCGAGATCCGGAACGGACACCTGAGCTTGTTCAGAGGGCATTTCGGATAGCACAGACAGGACGCCCCGGACCTGTAGTTGTTTCATTGCCAGAGGACGTTTTGCCTAAGGTGGCTGACATGAAATTCGCAGCTGGCACTCTGATTCCGAAACCAGCACTTTCAAAAGAACAAACCAAAGAGATTTTATCTCATTTAAAAAAGGCAGAACGTCCGGTCATCATTGCCGGAGGAGGGGTAAAATTATCTGATGGGGAAGAAGCATTGCAGTCTTTTAGTGAAAAAACAAACATTCCGGTTGTCGCTTCATTCAGGAGGCATGATGTACTGCCGAATGACCATCCAATGTATTGCGGCCAATTAGGCTTAGGTACACCACTGTCCCAGATTGATACAGTTCGCAAAGCAGATGTGATACTGGCTGTTGGAACCAGGCTTTCTGAAGTAACCACACAGGATTATTCCTTAATAAAACCCGAACAAACATTAGTACACATTGATATTGAAGCAAATGTCCTGGGTAAAGTTTACCCTCCAACACTCGGGCTTGTTGCTGATGCTAAAACAGCCTTGGACTCACTGAATAAGGAAGTGGAGAAGTGGGGCTCTTCCTGCTGGTCGGCATGGAGCAAAGATCGAAGAGAGGTATTTATTCAATCATCGCGAATGGATGAGATTGAGGAAGCGCCTTGGTCAATCGGGTATAAAGAGGTCATCCAGATGTTTAATGAACTTTGTCCAAAAGAAGCGATTATCACGAATGATGCAGGAAACTTTGCCACATGGCTGCAAAATTTTCATACCTTTACGGGTGAAAAATCTTATGCTGCTCCTACATCAGGTGCAATGGGATACGGACTTCCTGCAGGAGTTGGAGCAAAGATTGCAGATCCTGAGCGGCCGGTGGTTGTTTTTGCGGGAGATGGAGGGTTTATGATGACCCTGCAGGAGATCGAAACGGCAGTGCGAAATAAAATACCTGTCATTGTCCTTTTATTTAATAACTCCTCTTATGGAACCATTCGGATGCATCAGGAAAGAGTTTATCCTGATCGTGTGATCGGAACCGAACTTTCAGATGTCAACTATACGAAGCTGGCTGAAGCCATGGGGGCCAGTGGCGTTACTGCAGATTCAGCCGCAGCTTTCCGTTCAGCTTTTAAGGAAGCTCTTAGAGAAAATGAACGGCCAACCATTATAGAAATGAAAATGAATCCAAAACAGGTTTCAATAGGAATGAAAATATAGAACTTTTGCGGCTGCCCCATCAAATGGGACAGCCGCTTTTTTATGAAAAGCGTAATTCCCAATAGTTATCCACTTTCATTATTTACTATTTACTAATGCTAAGGGGAGAAAAAAAGCTAAAGTGATTAATTTTCCTTCATTTCCAAAAAACTTTTGTGAACCAGTCTTTAAGAGTTGGAATCAAAAATTGTTTGAGGTATTTCTCTAAACTGATATATATTTCTTCGATTTACTCTGTTAAAGGTTACTATGATTTTCTTGTTCAACTGACGGTTGTTAATTGAAGAGCATTGAAACATTATTGGCTTTGAAACACTCTGAGTGGTTTTTCAATCTTTCATTGCTCCTGCCTCTCTGGAAATCATTGCACCTTGTCCTTCGCTTACATCTTTTTGAATTTCTTGTTTTACTTTTTGTGCATCAGTTCCGGAAAATTGTGGTTTCATAATAGAACCGAAATTCTCTTTAGCTTGTTGATCCTGTTGCATACAAATCCTCCTCAATTTATTGTTTTACCAATCATATTATTTACAAAAAAACACTCGGAATATCCGGAGGGTTCGAGCGGATTTCACCTAAAGGGAGAGGTTTATGGAAAAGTTTTATTAAGAAACAGCATCAGACCCAAAAAACTGAATATCATTAAAGAGAAATTGACCCAAAAAAGAAAAACAGTTTCATTAACATTATCTTAAGAATGATTTTTAAATATAGTATTTAATTAGTCTCAACAAAAAAATTTAAACCTTGTCTCTTTTACGTGCAGAGGCAAGGTTTAATTATTTAGGCAGCTAGGAATTTTTTAATCCAAATAGTATATGTTTCATTACATCAAGTGTTTCTTCTACAAGGTCATATCCACCATTGTCATGAAGGCACCAGTCACATAAAGAGCCTCTGACTTTCCGAATGACTTAATCAGTGATTCGATCGGGGGTTTGTCCCTTTTTAATCAGCTTAATTTTGCTACAATTTTTCCTTTAACTCGGCGGGTCGCCAGTTCAGCTAATGCTGCTGGCACTTCTTCTAATGCAACAACTTTCTCTACAAGAGCATGTAGTTTGCCCTCTTGAAGAAGTGAAAGCATATGATTTCCCATTTCTGAGAGTTTTCGCTGTTCATTTACATTACCGGACTGATGTACGCTTCCAAGAGCTATTTGGTGAAAGGATAGGGGATGTGCAAATGAAATCGCATCATTCACATTAGGAGGTCCTGCAATAAACGCAATTTGTCCATTAAAAGCAAGAGCCTTCAATGACTTGTCAGCATTCTCGCGTCCTACTGTATCCAGGACCAAATCTACACCCAGCCCATTAGTGACTTCCAAAGCTTTTTCTGCAAAGTCTTCTTCGCGGTAGTCGATTGCATAATCGGCTCCTAAGCTTTTAACATATTTGTGGTTATTATAAGAAGCCGTTGTTAAAACTGTTAGCCCGGCATTTTTCGCTAACTGAATAGCAAAACCGCCAACTCCGCCAGCTCCGGCATGAACTAAAATCGTTTGCCCTTTGGAAGCATTCATTTTATGAAATAGGGCTTGGTATGCAGTATAGCCAGCACATGGAAGTGCAGCAGCATCTTCAAAAGAAACTCCTTCAGGAATCAGGGATACTGTATGAGCTGTTGTCACACCATATTCAGCAAATCCGCCTCTTTTTGTTAAATCACTGTGGTAAACAACTCTGTCCCCAACCCTGATATTCGTGACATTTGCGCCTAATTCTTCAACTACCCCAGCTGAATCCAGCCCCAGAACATGAGGGTAGGTCCAATTTGGATTTCCTCCGTTTCCTGTTTTATAGTCTACAGGGTTTAAGGCAGTGGATTTAATTTTGACCAAGACTTCACCTTCAGCAGGAGTCGGTTTTTCTAGATTGCCTACTTTCATTTCAAATACTTTTGCTTTCCCTTCCAGCAATAATGCCTTCATGATGGACTCTCCTTTTTAATAAGCACCTTGTGAATAAGTTAACTCATAACTATGTGTATAAATTTCGATTAAATTACCGAATGGGTCTTCGCAATACACCATTTTATAAGGCTTTTCATTTGGATAATATTCACGAATTGGCATGCGCTTCTTACCTCCGTGAGCCACAATTTTTTCAACAAGCCCTTCAATATCAGGATCCTGTACACAAAAATGAAAAATTCCCGTTTTCCAAAATTCAAAGTTATTTTCTGGAGTCTCGTTTGCTGGAAATTCAAATATTTCCACACCAACTTTATCAGATGTAGCTAAGTGAGCGATTTTAAATTTTCCCCATCCCTTTCCAAATACATCAGTGCACATTTGTCCAATAGGGCTTTCGTCTTCTATAATTTCAGATGGTTCCATGATTACATACCATCCTAATACTTCTGTATAAAACTCGACAGCCTTCTTTACATTCGGTACAGATAATCCAATATGTGAAAATGAACGAGGATATGTTTTAGTCATTTTGATCTTCTCCTTTTTATTAAATGGTCTTTTTCAGTATAATAATGACAGGTTGTAAATAAAAGACGGCACTTTCATGTAACCAGGTACCCTTGCAGTAACCGCAATTTATGTATACTTAACTATTATGACCATATTAAATTCCTTTAAAATGGAGGATGAACGTTGAAAACGACAAAATACAATGTGCCTGTTGAAGCAACTCTTGAAGTGATCGGTGGAAAATGGAAAGTTGTCATACTGTGCTTGTTAAAAGAAGGAGAAAAACGCTTCAGTGAACTTCAGCGAGCCATGCCTGCCATTACCAAAAAAATGCTTTCTCAGCAGCTGCGGGAATTAGAGAAAGACGGAATCATTAATCGGAAAGTCTACGGTGAAGTTCCACCTAAAGTGGAATATTCACTTAGTGAAGAAGGAGAGAGTTTACGAGAAATTTTAAACTTGATGTGTGCATGGGGAGACAGAAGAATGGGGAATCAGCCGGATTGCAGTTGATTTAGAAGGTTGCCTTTAAATATTCTAATGGGGACTTTCTTAAAAAGCAGTTCGTTTACACTAAGTCTTTTTATAAGAAATAACATTAATAAAAATTGACTATCAGGATTAATCATGTTAATTTGTACATGCAAATGAATAAAAGGAATGATTACATGAATGAAGAGGAACAGGTATTAATTCATTGTCTTTACTTTACAGCAAGCCGGTTTGCCCGTAACATTACAAAATTAGCTGAAAACACATTTGATTTTGGTGACCTTGCACCTTCATATCTTTATATGATTATGATTGTGAAGTTCCATCCGGAAATCACACAGAAGGAACTGTGTCACAAGTTATCTATTGCACCTTCCACAAGTACAAGGTTTATTGATAAACTTGAGAAATTAAAACTGGTTACTAGAAAAATGGATGGAAAACAGACACTAATCTCTTTAACTGTTGATGGAGAAAAAGTGTACCAGCAGTTTCGGGTTTCATTAAAAGAACTGTTTACCAGTTATTCCGCAGTCTTAGGACCGGAGTTCAGTAAAGATTTAAGTAAAATGCTTCACGAAGCGAGCAATAAGTTAGAAAGAGACATGTAATTTTTTTACCCATTCATTTGCATATACAAATAACTTAGGAGGAAGTTGCTATGTCAGAAAAGATATTGCTAATTGTAGGTGCTGGACCAGGGATTAGCTTAAATACAGCAAAAAAATTCGGAAAAGAAGGATTTAAAGTTGCCCTGATTTCCCGCAGTAAGGATTCATTAGAGAAATATGAAAATGAACTTAAAAATGATGGGATACCAGCAAAAGGATTTCCAGGGGATGTCTCTTCAGTAGAATCTTTAAAAACAGCCATTGATAAAGTAATTAATACTTACGGAAAAATTGATGTGCTTTTATTTAATGCTGCTGCAGGAAGACCAGGCAAACCAACCACCTTAAGCGTTGATCAATTAGTGGAAGATTTTAAAGTCAGTGTAGCTGGAGCTCTTACAAGCGTAAAAGAAGTGATTCCCTATATGCAAAATGGAACCATTTTGTTAACAGGCGGCGGGTTTGCCCTTTATCCATATGCTGACTATGCTTCATTAGCGATTGGAAAAGCAGGTATTCGCAATCTAGCATATAGCTTGAATCAAGAACTTAGCCCAAAAGGGATTTATGTTGGGACTTTAACTATCAAAGGCTTTGTTAATGAGGGAACTTACTTCTCATCAGAAAATATTGCTGAAACCTTTTATCACATGTATGAAAACCGAAAAGATGTAGAAGTTACTTTTGAAGAAAAATAAATTATTTTTACCCTATCATTTGTATATACAAATATAAAGGAGAAGAAATCATGAAAACTATAGTTATTGTTGCACATCCCAATTTAGCAACTTCAGTCATCAACAAAACATGGAAGGAGCGGTTGATCCAAGAAACCGATATTACTGTTCATGATCTATATGCCAAATATCCTGATGGGAATATTGATGTAGCTTATGAACAACAATTACTGCTCGATCACGACCGGATTGTTTTTCAATTCCCATTCTACTGGTACAGCAGTCCTTCTTTATTAAAGGAGTGGCAGGATGTTGTTCTTACTTACGGTTGGGCATATGGATCGGAAGGAACAAAATTGCGCGGCAAAGAATTTATGTTAGCCATTTCAACAGGCGGACCTGCAGAAGCCTATCAAGCTGGTGGATACAATCAATTTAGCATGAGCGAATTAACCAAACCATTCCACGCAACAGCTAACTTGACCGGTATGCGTTTCTTGCCCATTTTTACGAAGCAGGGAGTACGCTTCTTAACGAACGAACAAGTCCTTGAAAGTGCTGAAGAGCTGGTACTTCATCTGAAAAATAACTATTAGGAGAAAAGAGTTCTTGTCATTCTTTTTTCATCAGCACCAATATTTTTAATTAAACAAATTAAATTAATGGTTGAACTTATAGAGGAGGTAAAATGGCTTCCTGCTTATGCAGATATCACATGATAAGCAGGATCAGAACATTTATATATAGGTGAAAAAATGAAAAATGTCAACCTTAAGGAGTAAGAGGCTAGTCAAAGAAAAAATACAATCAAAAAGCGAAGACATTCCAGAAGAATGTGATCACGCAAGGAAATGAAACTGTGTACATAGAATTGAATGAAGTGGATTAGTGAAACGCCGTATGCGGTGAAAGTCCCATGTACGGGCGATAACCCAAACCCTTACCTATCTATTATAAGAAGGCCATCGAAATGTGATGGTCTTTTTATATGTTTTAAAACACCAACTTAACATTATAAAATCCTATTTTGTAAAAATCATACGGAATGTATTAGAAAAAGCGATTTATTTTTGTTCAATTCAACCATAGTGATTCACCTACAAAACCAGTAAATTATAAATATGGAATAATAATTTTAAGAATATATAAAAATTAATAAGGTTAGGCGGTGACTTCGTGCATTTTCAATCGGATAGAATTGGTCAAATTCCTCCCTATTTATTTGCAGAGATTAATAAAAAAAAGGAAAAACTTAAGGAAGCAGGGGTAGATATTATTGATTTGGGCATTGGTGATCCTGATTTGCCGACCCCTGGTCATATTATTGAAAAGTTTGTTGAGGAAGCTCAAAAACCTGGAAATTTAAAGTATCCCAGTTTTGTAGGCTGTATGGAATTTAGACAGGCTGTGGCAGAATTTTACTGGAGGCAGTATCAAGTCAAGCTCGATCCTGAAACGGAAGTGCTGGCCTTAATTGGTTCTAAAGAGGGGATTGCTCATATCGTTCCAACCCTCATTGATCCCGGTGAGTATGTGCTCGTCCCAGATCCAAGCTATCCGGTTTACCGGATGGCCGCGCTTTTGGCGAATGGGCGCTATCATAATATGCCAATGACAAAAGAAACTGATTTCAAGCCTGATTTCCATGCTATTCCTGAAGACATCCTGAGGCAGTCAAAGCTTATGTTTTTGAACTACCCAGGAAACCCTACTTCAGCTACAGTTGGTATTGAATTTTTCCAAGAAGCTGTAGCATTTGCCCAACAGCACCAAATTCCGATTGCCCATGACTCAGCCTATAATATGGTTACCTTTGATTCCTACAAGGCCCCCAGTATCCTGGAAGTGGACGGCGCGAAGGAAATCGCTGTAGAGTTCGGTTCTCTTTCAAAAACCTATAACATGACAGGTTTCAGAATTGGATATGTGGTTGGCAACAAGAGTATTATTAAAGCGCTTTCCGTTTATAAAAGCAATACTGACACGGGTCAATTTACTCCCACCCAGAAAGCTGCAGCGTTTGCCTTAAACAGTGACCAAAGCTGCATTGCCAGACACAACGAAATCTATAAGCAGCGCATGGCTGCCATGCTGGAAGGCCTTAGAAAAATTGGGGTTGAAGTCGAGCCGCCCAAAGGGAGCTTTTTCATATGGGCACCTGTGCCAGGCGGATACACTTCCACAGCCTTTGTAACAAGTGTCATGGAGCAGACTGGTGTGATTCTTACTCCAGGAAATGCTTTCGGGCCATCGGGAGAAGGATATTTCCGTGTGTCTCTCTCAGTTCCTAATGAGAGATTATATGAAGCTGTAAATAGAATAAAAGAAAAACTAAAAATTGTTATAGGTTAAATAAATTGTTAATGGAGGGCTATTAAATGAAAAAGGTTTTAAATTTTATTAACGGTGAATGGTGCGAATCCTCAACTGGAAAATATGTTTCTGTTCTAAATCCGGCAACTGGCGAAGTCCTTGCTGAAGTAACCCAATCCTCTAAAGAGGAGGTTGACAGAGCAGTTGAAGCAGCAAAAGCTGCGCAGAAGTCCTGGCGGTTAGTGCCTGCTCCAGAACGGGCCGAAATCCTCTATGAGGTTGCTTTTCTATTAAAGCAAAGAAAAGAAGAGCTGGCACAGATCCTAACAAGTGAAATGGGAAAAGTCATTGACGAAGGCCGGGGAGAAGTGCAGGAAGCCATCGATATGGCCTATTACATGGCGGGGGAAGGCCGCAGAATGTTTGGGGATACTGTCCCGTCTGAGCTCCGCAATAAATTTGCCATGAGCGTCCGGGTTCCGGTTGGGGTTGCAGGATTGATCACCCCTTGGAACTTTCCGATTGCCATTGCATCCTGGAAGTCGCTTCCTGCTCTGGTAACCGGGAATGCGATCGTGTGGAAGCCTGCAACAGAAACGCCAATCCTTGCTGCTGAGTTTGTAAAGATTTATGAAGAGGCTGGGCTTCCTAAAGGACTTATTAATCTTGTCCACGGTTCGGGAAGCGTTGTCGGAAATGCGATGGTCGAGCATCCGGGCATCGATATAATCTCATTTACAGGTTCCAATGAAGTAGGGAAGGATATCAACGGGAAAGCAGGTGCTCTTCTAAAGAGAACCTCGCTTGAAATGGGCGGTAAAAATGCCATCACCGTATTGGAGGATGCGGATGTTGATCTTGCAGTAGAAGGGATTCTTTGGGGGGCTTTTGGAACGAGCGGGCAAAGATGTACGGCAACAAGCCGTGTCCTTGTCCATGTGGATGTAAAGGAAGAATTGGAAGGAAAGCTTCTAGATCGGATAGGAGAATTAAAGCTTGGCAATGGTTTGGATGAAACGGTAAAAGTAGGACCAGTCATCAACCGTTCCTCCCTTGAGAGAATTGATGAGTATGTAAAAATTGGCCAGGAAGAAGGAGCAAAACTGCTTGCAGGCGGTAAAATCGCTGCTGGAGAAGGATTAGAGAACGGGAATTTCTACATGCCTACCATTTTTACAGATGTAAAACCGGATATGAGAATTGCGATGGAAGAAATCTTTGGGCCAGTTGTTTCGATCATTCCCATTCAAACTATGGAAGAAGCCATTGAAATTAATAACAAAGTAGAATTTGGGCTTTCCAGTGCCATCTATACAAAAGATGTCAATCAGGCCTTCGAAGCCATGAGGGATTTGGATACTGGAATTGTCTATGTGAATGCAGGAACAACTGGAGCAGAAATCCACCTGCCATTTGGGGGAACAAAAGGAACCGGCAATGGCCATCGAGATTCTGGGGTAGCGTCATTGGATGTATATACAGAATGGAAGTCCATTTATGTAGATTACAGCGGAAAATTGCAGAGAGCGCAAATTGATAATTATTAATAAAGTTTACATGCTTTTATCCAAAAGGGTTAAAAAGCACCAGGATGAAAACTTAGTAGCTTGAATCATAGTCTAAAAAAAATGCAACACTCGTTATAAGAATGATATGCTCCCCTTTATGCAGACAGATTGAGAACAAAAATCTGCCTGCTTGGAGGGGAGTTTCTTTATGCTTGGCAAAGATACACTGAAAAATGAAAAATACAGAATTGTATTGGTATATAAAATAAAGAAACTTTCTGTAAGGGCAATTGCTTCATAAGAAATTATCTGAATGGATCGGTAAATACGAACGGTTTGGTCTCAGTGGCCTTAAGAAGCTTCCTGGGTGGAACGCATATATATAAAGCTGGCCTTATGCTGATAGGTTTTAGCACAACATGTGCACTTTTCATAAAAAATTTCATCTTCTCTAGGTCAAATGCCAAGTCAAATCTTGTCCCAATAAATAAATTATATTAGGTAGGAAAGGAGGATGAAAACCATATGTTGAGTAATTTTTACGGCAGTGATACTAATATTAACCAACTCGTTCGAAAAGAAGTTGAAGAAGCACTTAAAGGCTTAGTAATAAATATTGATTTTAAACCACAAATAAATGTAATTAATGATACACAACGTGAAGTGGCTATTGGGGAACAAGGAGTTGGTGCTGGTGAAAATACCAATATTGGCATTGTAGGTGCAAATGGCTCATCTGCAGCTGGTGAAAATCCAGAAGCAGCAAGTGTCGGGGATGATGGTACAGCTCAAACCACTTGATTACTGTCCAGGTAATTTTAGGATTTAACCAAAATGTTTTTCAATAATATGAAAGAAAGGGATGGGTATTTTATGTGTAATGAGAAAAAGAATTCATGCGGCTGTGTCAATATCGTAAACGACACAACACGCGAGGTGGCAATTGGAAAGTGCGGAGTGGCTGCAGGCGAATTTGCAAATGTAGCTATAGTTGGCAAGAATGGTGCAGCAGCAGCCGGAGAAAATCCAAATGCAGCAAATGTAGGAGAAGATGGAACCGCTAAAACTGATGGCGCCCTATGTGCGCAGTCAACTTCAAGAGGCAATAAAGCTTCTCAGTCAAATGATTAATATTTATTCAAAGTTTAAAAAAGGACAAATGATCTTAGCAGATTTATGAATCCATTGAGACAATCGCATCTATAGCAATCTGAAAAGGACGGGCTATACCTACCTTTTTTATAATATCCTCTCTAATTCACCCAGATAACATGAACTCAACCATTATGCCTCGTAAAGGCAGCCGCCCCTCACAATAACAGGGGAGGCTCCATATCACCTTTTGAAATTTGTCCTCTTCATTAGCTAAAGAAATCAATCATATGCTCATGGATTTAGCACATATTCTCATACCGTTTTCCTTATGAATGTAAATAGCTGTGTCAAATCTTGTCCGAATTAATAGTTATTAGGAAGGAAGGATGGTGAAGGTAAATGCTTAGTAATTTTTACGGCACCAATCATAATAAAGATTGGAATGCGTCGGTAATTTGTGAGGAGAAGGAAAAGAAAAAGGTGAAAAATGCAGCTTGCAGCTGTAATAATATCGTAAATGACACAGCACGCGAGGTAGCAATTGGAAAGTGCGGAGTGGCAGCAGGGGAATTTGCAAGTGTCGCTATAGTTGGTAAAGATGGCGCTGCAGCGGCTGGAGAAAATCCAAACGCAGCAAATGTAGGAGAAGATGGAACCGCTAAAACTGACGGTGTTCTAGGTGATCAGTCATCTTAGGGTGAATAAAGCCACCAGACATATCTATCAATAAGTTTAAACAGGACAAGGGATTAGCAGAATGCCTCTTCTATTGTGATACCATCTTTACAATTTGAAAGGGAGGGGCTTAGCCTTCCCTTTTTATATTTTTTGGCATTTATCGTTTTTTAAAAACGCTGCTGAACTATTATGGCAAGAAGCTTTCCTCCGTTTTGTCCATTTTCAAAGACTCCTGAGTTTCGCTATTCCCTGAACTTTTTATTGCAAAGTATAAAAGCATGCAGTGGTCAAATCGTGAAATATCCAATTTCGTGAGTTCATTGATTTTTTCCATACGGTATACCAGGGAGTTTCGGTGGAGAAACAAGATCCGTGCCGTTTCGCTCATGTTCATGTTGCAGCTGCAATAAGCCATAAAAGTTTGCGCAAGTGTCGGGTAATTCACATGATTGATAAAATCATGCAGTTTTTCCTTTAGCGTGTCTTTTACATACTGATTTAATCCATTTCCTGCAAGCTCAAAAATGATATTCCAATCATTATAATGGAATACCCTTGGAGATTTGCTGATTTTTTTTCCGGCTGTTAATGCTTTTAAGGCAGCTTGATAGGAATCCTTTATTCCGTGTATTCCATTATTGGCACTTCCAATCGAAATACTTGCGGAGCAGCTATTTTCCGTCTTTAAATATTGTAACAGCCTATGAATCTTGTGGTCCATCCTTTTCATGAAGAGCTCATGCGCTTCTTCCTTATCGATTGCTTTAATTAAGATAAATTGATCTAGTGTTAAGGGGGATAGGATATCTTCCGGATTATCAATTAAATAGTATTGCAGTATTTCGGAAATGTTATTTTGCAGGAAGTGCCATGAATATTTATCTGGCATTTGGACCTCCATTTCCAATGAATGACTGGATTCTATTTCAAAATTTATTTCTATTAAAAAGCAGATCCTGCTATGAGAAGAATCAAGATGGTATCCGAGCATTTTTGCATATCTTACACAGTATTCCAAATCCTCGGGTTTCTGGGAGTTTAGTAGGTAACGAAACAGGTTGTCAAGCGTCTTTGATTCAAGCGCACTCATTTCCTTCTTCAGGTATTCGTGGCACATTAATTCTACATGGCTTTTCACGAGCTGCGCATATTTTTGAACTTCCGCAGGCTTTCCGACAATCCCAAGGACTCCAATTGGTTCGTGGTTAATAATGATAGGAGAAGCAACTCCAGGCAAAACATTATGTAGACTTTTTACCTCATCTAACTCATAGGAAATGGTTTTCTTCCGTTTTACTACTTCGAGGGAGGCCGGATGAAAACTCCCTAATCGGCTGATATCACTTGAACCAATAATAAAGCCTTTATTGTCACTGATACTGATTGGGTATTCGATAATTTTTGAGGTATTCTCAACAATTAATTGAGAAATATCTTTTAAAAAGCCCAAAATGATAACCCCTTTACCCGATATTTTATTGATTATTAATAGTTTCTCCCTGAAGTGTAAAATCCCTTGTTAAAATAAACAATTAAAAATTTTCAAAATATTCTTTTTCTGTGTAAAATGCACATAGCATCCCGGCATTCAAATGAGTAACATTATGAATATAGAAACCAACATAGGAAGGAAGGGAAGCAAATGTCAATCCAGGCAGATATTATCATTATTGGCGGCGGAGTCATTGGTTCGAGTATTGCTTATCATTTATTAAAAGATGGGTTTACAGGCAAGATTATTGTTTTTGAAAAAGACGGGCTGTACGAATTTGCTTCTACTCCAAGAAGTGCCGGGGGATTCAGGCAGCTATATACAACCGTCGTCAATATGCAGCTAAGTAAATACAGCCTGCAAATATATAAAAATTTTTCCCAGGATATGGAAATCGATGGTGAAGCCGTTGAGATCGACTTTAAGCAAAGAGGGTACCTGTTTTTAGCTACTGAAGAAATGATGCCCCGCTTTGAAAAACATTTAATGCTTCAGAATGAAAACGGGATTAATTCTCAGCTTTTAGAAGGCGAGAAACTGTTAAGCATCATACCCGAGTTGAATATTGGCGATCTTGCAGGAGGGTTATTCTGCAGTGAAAGCGGATACTTAGATCCTTACTCTGTTATGCTGGGGTATGTGAAGAATGCTAAAAAACTTGGAGCGGAGTATATATATGATGAAGTGGAAAGCCTTATGACAGAGCAGGATCAAGTAAAGGGAATCAGGCTTTTGAATGGACGGGAATATCATGCTCCTGTTGTGGTGAATTGTGCTGGTGCCTGGGCCTCTATATTGGGGGGAAAAGCAGGTTTGCCGCTTCCTGTTGTACCACTCCCAAGACAAATCTTTCAATTTGATATAAAGAAACCTTTAGAAAATTATCTTCCATTAACAATGGATCCGACAGGGGTCTATTTCCGCCATGAAGGTGAAAAATTCATATCAGGATATGCAGAAGAAATTGAGCCTGGAATTAATTTTAAATGGCGAAGATCAGCTTTTGAAGAACATATTTGGCCAGTGCTTGCCAATCGGATTAAAAACTTCGAACATGCGAAAATCGAAAGAGGCTGGTCAGGTTTGTATGATTTCAACACAAAAGATCATAATGCGATCCTGGGAGAATATCCAACCATGAAGGGCTATTATGTAGCTTTTGGCTTCAGCGGCCATGGAATGCAGCAAGCCCCCGCTGTGGGCAAATGTCTATCTGAACTGATTCGGACCGGCAAATACGAAACGCTGGATTTAAGTCCATTAAGAGTGGAGCGTTTTGCTGAGAGGGACCTTATTATTGAAGATGCTATTTACTGAAAAAAACACCTTCGTAAGGGGATGGGCTCTTAACGAAGGTGGCTCTTGAAGTAACAGAGGGTTTACCCTCTATGATCTTATTTCCTCATAGCATTGGATGGCTGTAAACAGGAGCATGCAATGTTCGAAACTGCTTGTGTTCAAGGAAGTAATTTCACTTATTTTTTCAAGCCTGTAAATGATCGTATTTCGGTGGATAAACATATTCCTTGATGCTTCGCTTAAATTCATATTGTACTTGCAAAAGCCGAGAAAGGTAGAAGCTAAAACCTCATAATTGTCCTGCTCTATTAAGGGCGATACCATTTTTAATAGTTTCTTCTTATAGTCTTGAGCAAGTTCCCTCGGCAAAAGACTTAACATCGCTTCCCGCTCATTATATAAATGGATATTGGATTGGTCCTGAAATCCCAGCCCTATGCTCATGGCTTTCATGGCGTTTTGGTAGGAATCACAATATCCGCTTGGGCCATTTTGCACATCTCCCACACCCATTTTTGCTGAAACACTGTATTTAGCCTCCAGGAATGAATTGATTTTTGCCAGTTTCCCATCCAATTTTTCCAGTAAAGCAGGGAAAGACTGAGGAAAGGGCATGGATTTAAAAATAATGAACCGTTTAAAATCAAGAAAAGAAACAATATCATTACCATTATCCTGGAAGATTAACTTTAGGAAACTTAAAACCTCTCTTTGAAAATACTGAAAAGAAAGGTCATCGAAAAGGTTCCGTTCTCCCGATGCGGGATTGGCGATATCTATGATGATACACACCCGATCTGTCTGCATATCGAACTCCAGCCATTTTGAGTATTGAAATATATGCTCTTTTTCTTCCTGTGTTGATTCCTTATAGTGTATAAGCTGATGGACCAGCATTTCTGCCATTTTCTCTTTAAGTTCCGCCATTTCTTTTCGAAAGGCATCCTGGCACATCATCTCGACCTGATTTTTAACAAGCTGCACGTATTTTTCTACCTCTGTGGGATTTCCGACAATTCCCAGAACACCGATGACTTTGTTATTAAACTTTAAGGGAGCGGACACCCCAGGGAGGACTTTTTTATCCATTTCCTTCTTGCAATAGACCGTCGAGTTTTTTTGAATAACCTCAAGGGAAGGGCGATGGAAAATACCGATTCTGCTTTGATCGGTAGAGCCGATGATATACCCTTCATTATCCGTAATGCTAATCGGGTATTGTAAAATCTCACTGGTTTTTTCAACAATGTCTTGGGCGATATTTTCAAGGATTTTCATTTTTGATTTTCCTTTCTTCTTGTGTTCAAGACCCATTAACGAATATGTAAATTATTTTTAGGATACCAAATGAGGTTCCAGTTCCTCTAATGATAATTTTAAAAATTCAAAAAATTATAATGTGTAATCATAAGTTTACACCTTTTTTTTTGATTGTCTACTAACATCATGAAGATGTGATTCTTAGGGTGAAGAGGAAGAGGGCTTTCTGTAATTCTTTATTATTCCAAAGGGAAAATAAGAAAAATATCCTTTTTGCAATTAAATGAATACCCAATCTATCATTAGAATATAGAGTAAAAAGAACTGAAGGCTTTTTTAAATCCGCAGTTCTTTAGATAAAAAAACTAAAAATTAATTTTGAAGAATCCTTAATTTTGTTTAATTTAAACATATTATTCAGAATATTTTTAATTTAAAATTACTTTATCAACACTCATTATAGTGTTTATGTATATGGATTTTTAAATAGGGAGGGAATGTCTTTGAAGGAAGTGCGAGTCAGCAATACGTTAAGTGAAGCACATACATTGCCAGCATGGCTTTATACAGATCCAAAGGTTCTTGAAGCGGAGAAAAGAGAGATTTTTTGCAAGACATGGCAATATGTCGGGCACTTGAGCCAGATTAGCAATCCAGGCGACTATTTTACAACAGAAGTGGCTGACCGTCCAATCATCATCAGCCGCGGTCAGGACGGAGATATTCGGGCGTTTTATAATGTTTGTTCTCATCGGGCATCAAAGCTTGCAGAGGGAGAGGGCAATAAGCCGGTTTTTACATGCCCTTATCATGCATGGACCTACCGGACAGATGGGTCTTTGCTTAAAGCGCCGAATATGAAAGGCTGCGATCATTTTGACCATCAGGATTTTTGCTTAAAAACTATTAAACTTGAAATGATTCATTCCTTCATATTTGTAAACCTGAATCCGGATGCAATTTCTATGAAGGTGCAGTATCCTGATCTTTTCCAGCATGTTGCAAAATATGACTTAGGAAGCCTAAAAAGGGTACGCGTAAAAGAAACCATTTGCCAATCAAATTGGAAGATAGGGATCGATAATTATCTTGAGTGTGACCATTGTTCCATTGTACATAAGACACTAGTTTCCAAGCTTGACATGAAACAATATGAGATGTCCATGTACGATTATTACTCCTATCAAGGGACACCCTTAAAGGGAAAAAAGCTGGACTTCATGCTGGGACAAGGCGGAAGGTATTATTGGCTTTATCCAAATACATGGTTTTCATTCGATCCAGGGCCAGCCAATCTTTCTATTCACCAATCCATACCCATTGACCACAAGACCACAAAGTATGTCTATACCACGTTTTTCCTGACCGATGAGATTACGGAAGAAGAACAAGAGCTTATGGCAATGGATGAGCTTGTTAGAAAAGAAGATCTCGATATTTGTGAAATGGTTCAAAAGGGTATAGAGACTGGCGCTTATTCACAAGGAAGATTTTCACTGACAGAAAATCTCGTTCATCATTTCCATTTACTTATTCAAAGGGACCTTGAAAAGGTAATACGATTACCTCAGGACACAGTCACAGCCATTGATTAAAAACCTTTACACATTAAATTGTAAGCGCTTACGGGTTGTATTCATTTTTAAATGGAAGGCAGGGTGAAATGAATGGGTCAAACAAAATTAAAAAGGCAAATGAAAAGCCGCCATCTATTTATGATGTCCTTAGGCGGAATTATTGGCACTGGATTATTTCTTGGTTCGGGGTATGCAATCGGTGAAGCTGGTCCAGCGGGTGCCATTCTAGCTTACCTTGTTGGCGGCTTGCTCATGTATTTAGCAATGGTCTGTTTAGGAGAATTATCCGTTGTGATGCCTGTTTCAGGTTCCTTTCAGGCGCATGCAACCAAGTTCATAGGTCCCGCAACAGGCTTTGTCATCGGCTGGGTTTATTGGTTAAGCTGGGCTATGTATGTCGGGCTTGAGTTTGTTGCTGCAGGATTACTAATGAAGAGGTGGTTTCCGGATGTTCAAACATGGATTTGGTGTGCAATCTTTATAGCCCTCCTGTTTTCGATAAATTCCCTTACAACAAAAGCCTTTGCTGAAACGGAGTATTGGTTTGCGGGAATTAAGGTTCTCACTGTTATCCTTTTCATCATTATCGGGTTAGGAGCTATTTTTGGAGGTATATCCATGGAAAACACACCTGCTCCTTATGTATCCAATTTCTTCGGTGACGGACTATTTCCTGCAGGGATTGTTGGTGTTTTCATTTCGATGATGTCCGTAATCTATGCGTTTCAAGGATCCGAAATTATGGGTGTGGCCGCTGGAGAAACGGAAGAACCGGAAAAGAATATCCCAAAAGCGATTCGCACCATCGTTTTCCGAATCCTGTTATTTTATGTTTTAGCCATCTTTGTTTTATCAGCAATTGTTCCTTGGCAGGAAGCGGGGGTTCTGGAGAGTCCGTTTGTAACTGTTTTTGATATGGTAGGTATTCCATACGCAGCCGATATTATGAACTTTGTCATTTTGACAGCGATCCTCTCTGTCGGCAACACTGGGCTTTATGCCTGTACGAGAATCATGTACTCTCTGTCTGAAACCGGAATGGCACCAAAAGTCTTTGGAAAGCTGAATAAACGCGGTGTTCCTTCATATGCCCTTTTAGTGACACTTGGCTTTGCTTTATTATCTCTTCTAACTAGTTATGTAGCAGCAGATACATTATTTGTAGTTCTGCTCGCCGTCAGCGGCATTGGCGGAACACTTACATGGTTAGCAATCGCCGCTGCACAAATCGGATTCCGCAGACAATATACCAAAAATGGCGGGAAAGTGGAGGATTTAAAATATAGAGTTCCGTTATATCCTTTTGTTCCGATTTTATGTATTGCTATGTGCGTGCTCATATTCGCAGTTATGGCTTTTGATCCGACGCAGAGATCATCGCTATATTGGGGCTTTGGCTTCATTGGCCTATGCTATGTCTATTATTACTTCATGTATACACGCAAGAACATCACCTTGCCTATTAATACTGAGAGTGCAGCAAACCCTGCTGTGGGTGATGAAATCTAACGGAAAGCGAGTGCCAGGAGAGGAAACCACCAGGCAAATTTAAAAGAGCAAAAAAACTGCAGTACACTTTACGGGTGCTGCAGTTTCTTTAATGAAACAGAAGGGGGACTTACAATGGAGAATAAGCAAAATTATGATGTCATAATTGTGGGAGCCGGGTTTTCTGGATTGACAGCTGCGAGGGAATTAAGGCTGTTAGGCAATAAAGTATTAGTATTGGAGGCTCGTGACAGGATTGGAGGCCGGACATGGGTGGATCGTCGTTTAGGAACAGAGCTCGAAATGGGAGGAACGTATGTACATTGGCATCAGCCGCATGTGTGGGCGGAAATTACCAGATACGGCCTTGAGCTTGCCTCCGGACCCAAAACCGAAAAAGTATATTGGATTGCTGATGGAAAAACTTATTCATCACCAGCAGCGGAGTTTAAAGATAGGCTAAGAAGTACGGTTGAAAAACTAATGAGAGAAAGCAATAAACATATGCCTATGCCATTTGAACCTCTGAAAACTCAAAGTTTTCGTGAGTTGGACAACGTTTCTGCAGAACAATTTTTGCGGAATTTCGGTTTAACAAAAGAGGAATATGACGTTTTACATGGCTGGATTGCATCGGATTTCTGCGGTGATCCAGCTGAAGGGGCCGTAACGCAAATCTTTCGCTGGTGGGCCTTCTCACAAGGAAATTGGGATACCCATAGTGCAATGGTTTCGAGTTACCGTTTAAAACAGGGGACCCGGAAATTAATAGAAGCAATTGCTGAAGACAGCGCTGCAGACATAAGGTTATCGACTATTGTTGGGCGGATTGAGCATGAAGAAGGGGCTGCAAAAGTTTTTACTGCAGAAGGGGAATGTTTTACTGCAAAGGCGGTAATGGTAACCGTACCCTTGACAACTCTTAATCATATTCATTTCGAGCCTCCGCTTTCTGCAGCCAAGCAGGAATCTTCTAAGCTGGGACAAACATCAAAAGGTGTTAAAGTTTGGGCTAAAGTAAAAGGGGAATTAGAACCGTTCGATGCATTAGCACCTGGCAGCTACCCCTTAAATTCAGTGCATTTAGATCGATATGTTGATGGCGAAAGCATCCTGGTTGGTTTTGGGCCAATTGCGGAAAGACTGGATTCTAATGACAGGGCAGCCGTAGAAGACGCTTTGAAATGCTGGATTCCTGACATACAAGTCATTGAAAGCACAGGCCATGATTGGGTGAATGACGAGTTTTCAAAGGAAACGTGGCCTATGCTGAAACCTCAGCAGTTAACCACCTATCAGAATGAGTGGAACACCCCTGAAGATTCGGTGTTTTTAGCAGGAACTACTTATGCAAATGGCTGGGCTGGCTTTATTGACGGCGCGATTGAAAACGGAATAACCGTAAGCAGGAACGTGCATCATTATTTATTGAAACATGATTATGTAAAGGCAGAATAACTAAAAGAAGGTGCCAGGTGAACCATCAAAAGCTTGATGGAACCTGGCACCTTTTTGGTTTGCATTTTACTTATCGTCGTAGTCTGTCGTTAAGGTTCTATACACCATATAGGAGAAGCCTCCCCAGAATAAACCCAAGGTTAGGACCATCATAATTATTGAGGAAGCAGACATTATAATTCCTCCTTGATATCTGTATTTGAAGGCAGTGTCAACTCTTGATCATTGAGTCCTTCTTCCTTCACAGAGCTTCGTAATTTGTTATTAAATCGAAGGAGCAAAAAGGCAAGCAGGAAAGCAATTCCGAGCTGAAGCACAATTGTTCCGACATTGAATTCTTCGAACGGCTTCCACCAAGTGTCCGGATACCATGTCACACCTTGGTATAGCCACCATCCAGTCACTATGACAAATAAGGAGGGGATAAAATATTTAATAGAATAAACCCACCACTTGTTCACTTTAATGAAGCTGACTTCATTTATTTCATCTCGCATATTTTCCACACCGTACTTAATCGCGGCGAATGCATATAAGAAACAAGAAAGCAGCAGGCCTACTCCCCAAACCCAGTCCTGATTATTGAATACCTTCATATTTAAAGCTGAAGGGATACCGCCAATAAATATTAAAGCAACGGTAAGCACGATTGCTTTGTTTCTGCGAATTCCATAATCTGATAGGTTTCTTGTGATTAGTTCTACCATTGCCACTAATGAAGTAAAGGCAGCAAAAGCCAAGGCTCCAAAAAAGGCGATTCCAAAGATGTAAGTCTGCGGCATGACATTTAGCAGCTCTACCATATAAATAAAGGTTAGACCCGTATTCCCGGAACTTGTTGCTTGAGTAATATATTCTTGTGAAGGTGCCAGAGCAAAGATAGCTGGTATGATCGTTAAACCTGCAAGCAATTCGACAGAGTTGTTTCCGAGTCCAGCTGTTAATGAATTTTGAGCAATATCATCACGTTTCTTTGTGTAAATGGCATAGGTAGCATACAACCCCCAACCGGCGCCAACTGACCAGGCAGACTGCGATAATGCTTGAAGCCAAGTTGAGGCTTTTCCTAAATATTCCCACTGTGGTGTAAACATATAAGAAAGTCCTTCCATTGCACCAGGCAGGGTAACGGAACGGATAGCTGTAAAGATAAGCAAGAGGAATAAAAGCGGAAGGAAAAGTTTTGACATTCTTTCAATACCCTTTGTAACCCCGATAAATACAACAACACCACAAAGTGCGGCGGCAATAAAATGATAGATGACAGGTTCCGCTGAATGGCCAACAAAATTTTCCCACTGAGCAGCAGAATCAATTTTTTCTGTAAAAGTTCCTTGTAAAGCTAAGATGAAATATTTAAAAGTCCAGCCTACTACAACAGAATAGTAAAAAGTAATTCCTGCTAAAACGATGGTGATAATGGGACCGAACCAGGCAAATTTTTTGCCGATAAACTCTCCGAAGGATCCCATTGTTCCCATCCTGGTTTTTCTTCCAATAAACACTTCAACCATAATGAGCGGCAATGACCATAGGAACAAAAATACTGCCCAGCCAATTAAGAAAGAACCGCCGCCATGCTCAGCAACCATCCGCGGGAACCTCCAAATATTGCCTGTACCAACAGCCATCCCCATTGCAGCTAAAATAAATCCAATCCTTGATCCCCAAACTACTTGGTTATCCTTCAAATAAACCAACCCCTTTGTTATCAAGCCTTTTCAATCATAGGATCTAATCTGGATAGGGCACATGTTAGAATATATCGAACACGAACGGAAAGTGTTTTTCAGATATTCCTCCTTATCTCCAAAATATTATTCGATATATTTTAAAAATTCTGTATTTTAAATATATTCTTTTTGGAATCCTATATCTATGTGCATTTTTCACAAAAAATACAGATAAACGCTAAGACTATTAGAGTATTTTTACCATATTGAGGAGTAGGGTTATTTTTATCTTTGTTATTTAATTGTAAAAAGACACAAAAATTTTTTTCTAAATGAATGGATTATCATATATTTTACACATTTAATTCAGAAAATTTTTACTATATAATGATTTCAATATGATTCCTTATTGGGTAAGAGTTCATGATACTCGGCTATTGGAAAATATCTATTTAAATCTGCAATAAGGCGGGGAATGAAATGACGAAAGCGATGGTTATTGGCGGAGGAATTATTGGCCTTGCAAGCGCTTTTTTTCTTAGGAAAAAGGGCATGGAGGTTGTATTAATTGACAAAGGAGAGCCTGGTGCCGAATGTTCCAGCGGAAATATGGGATGGGTTTGCCCCAGTTTATCGGACCCGGTTCCTGCTCCGGGTTTGGTGAAGACAAGTCTTAAGTGGATGTTAAAGCGCGATAGCCCTCTCTATATTAAACCCTCAATCGTACCGTCCTTGTCCCCTTGGCTTTTGCAATTTTGGAAGTTTTGCAGTGAAGATGCCTACCAAAAAGGGTATAAGGCCGGTTTGGAATTGAGCAGGAATACCTTAAGATTGTTCGATGAGTTAGAACAGGAAAGCGGGCTTGAGTTTGAAAGTCATCGGAAAGGCCTGCTTTTTGTATTTTTAAAAGAAAGCTATATAGAAGAAAAGCTGGATGCATACCGGATTGTTGAAGAGTTTGGGCTGCCGGCACCGGCTGCAAAATCGAAAAATGAAGTTTTACAAATGGAACCTGCACTATCTGATGCTGTGGCAGGTGGAATCTATCTCTCTGCTGAGCGTCATGTTCGCCCCGAATCGCTAACTGGCGCACTAACAGACTGGCTTGTTGCGAATGGGACTGAAATCCTGTCCCGAACAGAAGTTAAGGGCTTAATTCGGGAAGGTGATCAGATCGTTGGTGCCAGCATCGGAGAGAAAACAATTGAAGGGGATCATTTTCTTGTTACTGCGGGTGCTTGGACGGGTCAGATTTTAAACCAAGCAGGAATACCAATCCCCATGACTGCAGGAAAAGGGTACAGCCTGACTATATCTTCTCCATCCATTCAGTTTCAGCAGCCTCTATACCTTGGAGATTCAAGGGTGACAATCAGTCCGTTTGATCATTCTGTTAGAATTGGAGGAACAATGGAATTGTCGGGGTTAAATTCCGACCTTGACCAGAGAAGAATCGATAGTTTGAGAAGCTCTGCTGCCCAGTATTTACGGTCTCCGATTCATGGAAAAGAGAGGGCTTGGTGCGGTATGAGGCCTATGACACCGGATGGCTTGCCCGTTATGGGTATTGTTCCTTCATTTTCGAATTTATTCATTGCATCCGGCCATGCTATGAGCGGAATATCTATGGCTCTTTCAACAGGCAGTGTCATGTCTGATTTAATAGCAAGCGGTAAATCTGATATCAATCTATCTCCTTTTGCACCAGACCGATTCAAAACACAACGTTCAAGTAATAAGGTGAGTAAAGTTACAGTATAGCAGGGGAATATTTATAAATAACGAGATTAATATGAAATGCCGTCAATCGGACGATTCCTATAGAGTCCTCATCTAAATAACCAGATTGCATTTGTTGAAGTTCACTAAGCGTGTTGGGAGTGGGACCATTGTTGATGTTAAATGAGGAAATGATTAAAGAGCTGTATTCAATGAAAGATTGTATAGAAGATGTTGAGAAAGCATTTGGATATGGGTATGGCAATAAAACGCAGACACCGATAAGAATGTCCGTTCCACATGAAAAATTTAAAGCGGAAACGTTATATATGCCATCCTATATTGAGCCGGAAAATTATACAGCTATTAAAGTTGTAAGCATTTTTCCGCACAATGCAAAAGAAGGCAGACCAGTTCTTCAAGGTGTGATTTTACTGACAGATGCCAACACTGGTGAACATGTTGCTGTTATGAATGCCAGCTGCTTAACGGTATTAAGAACAGGTGCGTCCAGCGGTGTAGCCACTAAATATTTAGCTCGAAAAGACTCCAAAACCTGTACGCTTTTAGGGTGTGGTGCCCAAGCCATCGGGCAAATACAAGCAGTAATGGCGGTTGCTGATCTGGAACATATCATATTGTTTAATCGGACAATAAAGAAGGCCGAAGCATTCAAAAATGAGCTCCTTTCTTTATATCCGGAATGGAGAGGAACCATTTCTATACAAGCAGATCCTAATATCGCAGTTAGCAAAGCAGACATTGTGATTTGCAGTACGAAGAGTTCAACTCCACTCTTTGATGGTTCTTTCCTAAAAGAAGGGACACATATAAATGCAATTGGCTCCTATCAGCCGCATATGCAGGAGGTTGACGTTCTAACACTTATGCGGAGCAATAAAATTGTGGTCGATACGATGGAAGGGGCTCTTCACGAAGCGGGCGATTTCCTTGTTCCACACAATGAGGGCTTATGGAGTACCGATTCCATTTACGGTGAAATCGGTGAAATTATTTGTGGAGAGATAGCCGGGCGGGGTGGGCCAGGCGAAATCACCTTATACAAATCGGTTGGCATCGGCTATCTCGATACCATGGTTGCTTCGGCAGTTTATAAAAAAGCCATTAGTGAGGGGAGAGGAGAGAACTTTACGCTTTGAAATCGGATTTCTTTCCGAAAGAACCTCCCCTGAAATTAAGTTAAATCAAGGGAGTCCCTTCCGTAGGCATAAGCTGGCTTTATTCCCTCAGCCGATCCGGCAATCCCTGGATCGATGACACCACAACATCGAGTTTGGCTTCGATTCTGTTCAGCAGAAAAAGCGTGACAACGATTGGGAAGCCAAGTTCGCTGATTAATGTGACCATCTGTTCCATGATGTCTGCTCCTTTCTGGGTGCCAGGCACCCTATAATACATTTATAAAAGAGGCCGGTTCAGAAAGAAACCGGCCTCTTCGGATTATACTAATTCATATTCGGTTACATTGCGCTCAAGCAATCTGGCTCCTTGTGCCTGAACAAAGTCACCGCCATTGCCATCAAAGGCATTGGCTGCAATAATTTGGTCCATAGCTGCCTTGACAGCAATTGGATCAATTGGCTCCTTTGGGTTATCAATCGTTAATTTGGACGGCTTTCCCATATCGGAAAGGAAAGTCAATTCTAACGTTTTCGCCATTCTATTTCACCTCCCCTGCAAGTTTAAGATTGTAATAGAAAAGATTAGCCTACGATATCGAAGCTGTCATTTTTATTAATTGCTGCCAACGGGTAGTTAGATAGTGAAGCAACAGCTTGTCCCACCGTATAGAGCTGGTCAGGTGAAGCTGATTGCTTTAGGCTGCTGTAGGTTTTTGACTTATGAATAGGTTTCCCTTTTTCATCCAGACCCGTTTCAAAAACCAGGCGAAGCTTCGTATCGATGATATTTGCTTGTGCCATGTTGTTCACCTCCTTTCACTTTCTATATACGTTTTGGCGGGCAATATGGACAGGGTGATTTTAAAAGATTTAAGAAATGCATGTTAGAACAGTAAGTCTTCCAATCTTCCGCCTTTAAAGTTGAATACTTTTAATTTATCCCGGGCTCCCTGGCGCCAGGCTTTGACAGCAGAAAGGGAGACGTGTTCTTGAACGGCAATTTCCTGTACAGTCAGGTGATTTTCGAGTGTATAAATCAACCATTTTTTCTGGTTTGCCGTCAAGGTACCGCAGATTGATAAAAGATCATGGAGAAATGTGGACGGGCTTTCATGCAGATGATCCTCTATGACTTCCCAGAATTCTTCATCGGGATATACATAGCGTTCTAAATATGCTGATTGTCTCGTTAATTCATTTTGCATTTTCCCTTTCACGTAACCGAAAGCATAGGAAATAAAATTCCCTTTTTCTGAATTGTAATTCTCCCATCCCTGCCAAAGGCTAATGAGCCCAAGCTGGTAGAATTCATCTCTGTTTTTATAAATGCTAAGGTCATTCATAATTCTATGGATCATCGGTTCATATTGTGCTGCCACTTGCTCAAAGCTTTCCAAGTTAGTATCCCTTCAGGAAAGCGCGCTCTCAAAGTATTCCCGGGTAGCTTAAACATAGCGGGATTAAGATTTTTTTGCGAATCGAAAAAAAGTCGAGTTTTGGAGAGTTTACCACCTAAACTCCTGAGTTTAGGTACCAAACTCCCCGAAAGAAGGGTCTAACTCGCCGATTTTCGGGAAAAATTCACTTTTTTTATTTTTTGTAAAAAAAGGTTAGGGAGAAGTCGTCTTGATTCCCCGCAAAGCCCATTTCGAACAGGTCTTCAAAGTAAAGTTCCTCCAGTTTTCTGTTCAAAATGCCGTAAAAGTATGCAATCGGTTTTGCAACCTTGCTGGTTTTCATTTTGCGGATCAGTTGTTTGAAAGAATGAATGGCCGTGTTAAGCACCCCGGTGCTATCTTGCTCGCGGTCGTTTCTATAAGCTGCAATTGCGGTCATTCTCCAAAACTCTTCGATTTGTTTTGCTTCTGGGAAAAAGTATTTCACAGCATCTGCGAATGATGTAGGAACTCGATCGCTAGTATAAGTGTAGTCGAGCCCGGTATCGCTACGTTTTTTATTCTTTTGATTTTTATTAGTTTTAGAAAGATTAATGGTTTTATTATGGTGGTTCATTTTTTTCTCCTCAGGTGGTTCACTCTTGGGAAAGCAATTGAAAATATATAAGTTGCTGGACTGTGAACCATTCTTTCTTTCTGTTTCACGGACTGTAAAGATACCTAACTCTGTTGCTTTTACAATCATCCTCTTAAAAGTAGAACGGGAAATTCCATTGCCGTTGTATTCCTCGTGGATTGCTTTAAGAACGGTACCGATCTTTGCATTGGACACGCCGGGAACCTTTGCTGCAAAACGAGCCAGCCTTTTTAATCCTACAAGCTCCCCCTTCGAAAACTTGTCCTTATTCACCGCAAGCCACATCTCTAAATGACTATTAAACTCCTGAAGGTTCTTAAACTGGGAAAACTGTTCAAACTGATCAACATTGCCTGATTTTAAATTCATATAAATGCACCACCCTTTCACCTTCTATATACAGTTGAGGGAAGGGAAAGGTCAGGGTGAATTTTAGGGAAATGTGTCGAAATGGTGAACGAGCGGGGTTTTCGGGATTCAAAGAGAAGCAGACCAAAGTAAAAAGAAGCTCAAAGCAACGACAATGGGGAGACAGAGGAAAAAAGGCCGTCATAAAGTTCATGACGACGTTGATGGGAAGATTGAGAAGAAAAGGTCGTCATAAAGGGTTCGTGGCGACAATTACTGGACGGGCATGTGAAAAAAAGTCGTCTAAGTTGACGATTAATAGAGCAAAAGTTTTCTTCTCAACATTCTTGACAATGATAATCATTTTCACTTAAACTGTTCTTAAGCATTGATAATCATTATCATTTATAAAAAATTGATATATTAAAAAATTTTAAAGGGATACCTTGAACAATTGAATCGGGGAGGGGTATATGACGAGCATAATCTATATTTGTGAATGGTGTGGTTTTATTGAAGAGGCTGAGGATGAAAGTTACCACTGTCACTGCCCTTGTTGCGGATTAGAAGATATCGAAGCTGTTTAGGTTAATAGTCATTAAAATACATACTTCAGATACAGGTTCACTTAATAAGATTGAAAATAGGAGAGAAGAAAATGAATGAACATTATATAGCTATAAACACATTTCAACATGATATTGATTGCTTTTGTCCGGATGCTTATCATGCATTCTCGATCACGATCCCAAAAGGAAATCTAATCGAAGTCACTCCTGAACGTAAATTTACGATGGCAAAAGGCTGGTATGTTTTTGTTGTAATTAATGAACAACATGCCTTCTATATGGCCATTGAAGATTTGGAGCAGTATATAAAGAACGAAAACATCTTATCTTCGATGGATCTAGACCTTAAAATAAACTTTCTGCAATTTAAGATCGATCAGGACCTTGAAAGAGGTGATGAATCATCTTTTGCAATCCACACTAACTTGTTAAATGAATTACGCAAGCTTAAAGTGGAACTGGCAAATCATTTAAGTACTATTACTGTGGGCTAATAGGTAGGCTCTTTTCTCAAAGATTGTTGTTTTTACTTATAAATTCAGCCCGTTGATTTCCGTTGCGGGCACTCAGCGAACCCGCGGGGAGGAGTGGAAGCCTAATCGGCTTCGCCTGTGGGCTCTCACGCTCCCTCACTTCCCGCAGGATATTGAAATTGCTTCTTTGAATAAACACCGCACGAAGGAAATGCGGTAGCACCTCCGCTACAGTCAACTTAGAGGCCAAACTAAGTTAGCTTGCCCAAAAGCAACAAACTTTACGAAAACAGCCAAAACCATAAAAACAACCAGCAGACAAAAACGCATGGATAATGATGTAATCGATGCGTTCAAATTGACCTTTATGTAACTAAATTATTGCCGAAAGAAAAAACGCTTGGATAAGACTCTTGTCTCAAGTGTTTTTTACTTTTGTCTCCAGGAATCTTTTAATCTTTGTCACTACCTCAGGATTAATATGAACTTCCATTTCTTTCACTTCCTGTGCAAGTTTCTCTTCTTCAATCCCAATATATTTATAAAACTCAACTAATGTTTGATGGGTATTTTCCAGCTGTTTTCCGATTTTTAAACCTTTTTCTGTCAAAGTCACCGTTCTGTATGGCTGGAAGTGGACAAAACTCAATTTTTTTAGTTTTACAACCATTTTTGAAGCAGACGAAACGGTCACATTAAGTGATCCAGCAATATCTGATATGGTCGCATGTCCATATTTTTTTTCAAATTTATAGATCTCAATAATATATTTTTTTATACTCTTTGGCTCCAATACAATCACCTTCATTTCAAGTATTAAAAGAGTGGCAGGGAGAGCATTTTTTAACTATTAATTGCATTAATATTTACAGAGAAGTTTGGGGAACGAGATGCATGTTCATTGAATTCAAACATATGATGAAATAATAAGATTCCGGAGGATTTTCATGTCATTGTTGCCTATTCTTTTATCATCACTTTGTACAGGCTTAGGAGCACTGCCTATTCTGTTAATAAAAAGTGTTTCCCATAAAGGGAAGGACGTTTTGCTGGCTTATACGGCAGGGATTATGGTTGCAGCGTCGGCATATGGCTTAATTCCATCTGCTATTAAGCTATCGAATCTTACTGTTCTGGTCATTGGAATTTTAATTGGAACTCTGGTTTTAACCGTGCTGGAAATTTTTATTCCGCATGTGGATTTGGACAATTCGAGACCTTCAGCAGGGAATTCAAATGTGATCATATTGTTTTTAATAGCGATGTCCCTGCATAATTTGCCGGAAGGTCTGTCAGTTGGAATAAGCAATGTAAGCAGCAGCCAGGATCTTGGCCCGCTTGTTTCTTTTGCAATAGGACTTCAGAATATACCAGACGGTTTTTTGGTGGCGTTATTTTTAGTTACACAGAATGTCAGCAGGGTAAAAGCCATTCTATTTGCAGCCCTGACAGGTATGATTGAATTATGTGCAGGATTAATAGGAGTGTTATTTGGCGGATCATTTGAACACATCATTCCTTATGGACTTGCTTTTGCGGCAGGTTCAATGCTTTTTGTGGTCTATAAAGAATTAATCCCTGAAAGCCATGGAGATGGGAATGAGAGAGCGTCGACATTGGCGTTTATTATTGGGTTTCTATCCATGGTGATTTTAACAGAATGGTTCCGATAATTCATGTAGTTCTTCTGGCATATTCTTTTTATTATGAAAATTGACACCTCTCCTAATGGAAGAGGTGTCTTTGGTTTTATACAGTTTTGTTTTTCAAATGGTTACTTAGACAAGCCTTCTTTAATCGTCTTTATATTCCATTCCATCATGGAGATATACGTATCACCGTCTTCACCCGGCTTTGCTATTGAGTCTGTGAACACTTTACCCATGATCGGAACATTGGTTTCATCGGATACGGCTTCCATGCTTCGAGCGTCAATGCTTGTTTCCAGGAATAGTCCTGTAATTCCTTTTTCATTGATAATATCTACAATTCTTGTAATTTGTTCAGGCGTTCCCTGGTTTTCCTGATTGATCTCCCAGATATATTCTGCCTGGAATCCATAGGCTTCACTGAAATATTTAAAAGCACCTTCACTTGTGACAAGAACCCGTTCATTTTCTGGAATTTCATTAAATTGTTCAACGGCCTCGTCATGCAGTTTTTGAAGCTTACCGATATATTCTTCGGCGTTTTTCTCGTAAACGTCTTTATTGTCAGGATCCACCTTGATTAGTCCATCTCTGGCATTTTCTGCGTATTTGATTCCATTTTGAATATCCAGCCATGCATGGGGATCTTCTTCGCTTTCTTTGCCCTTTGTTGTTAAGTGCATCGCCTCAACACCTTCACTCATTAGGAAGACAGGAGCATCTTCTCCGTCTTTGCCGGCAGTTTCCATCAGGTTATCAAACCATGAGTTACCGGCTTCCAGATTTAAGCCGTTGTAAAAAACAGCATCAGCATCAGTCGTTTTTTGCACATCTTCAGGGAGCGGGTCATATTCGTGCGGGTTGGAACCAATGGGTGCTAAACTATGAATCTCAACTAAATCTCCGCCTACATTTTTAACGATGTCATACACAATCGAGTAGGTAGTAACAACTTGAACTTTCCCATCTTCGCTGGCAGAAGTGCTGCTGCTTTTTTCACCGCTGCACGCTGACAATAAAAACATGGAGAGAAGGGATGCTGCTAATAAAAGAAATCCTTTTCTTACCATTTCTTTTTCCCCCTTAGTATTTTTGATTTTATTAAATTAAACTAATGAAGCTCTTTTCTTCTTTACTTTCAGCGTCTTCCAGATCAATCCATGCTTAGGAGAGAATAAGAAAACGAGAACGAAAATAGCTGTCGCCGCCATGACAATGGTTGCTCCTGAAGCTAAGTTGTACGTGAAGCTGAAGTAAAGTCCCACGATGGATGAAACTACACCAATGCCTGCCGCGAGAAAAATCATGACCCATAGACGCTCTGTCAGCAAATAGGCAGCGGCAGCAGGGGTAATTAACATGGCAACAACCAAAATAATTCCAACGGTCTGCAGGGAGGCGACGGTTACCATTGTCAAAAGGGTCATGAGGAAATAATGTATTAAACGTACTGGCAGGCCATATGCTGCTCCCATCGTTTCATCAAACGATGTAACCAGTAATTCTTTGTAAAAGAGATAAACAGCCGCTAAAACAATAACGCCAATCCCCAATGTGATCCACATATCTGAAGACCTTACAGCCAGCACATTTCCAAATAAAATATGGTATAAGTCAGTGCTGCTTTTTAACATCGTAATAATAATAATTCCTGAAGCAAATGCCGCTGTAAACATGATCCCGATAGAGGTATCATGCTTTATACGGCTGTTCTGGGATACAAATCCAATGGCAATCGCCGTTAAAACTCCACTAAAAACGGCCCCAAAAAAGAAGTTAATACCCAGCATATAGGAGATGGCGACACCTGGCAGTACTGCATGTGAGATTGCATCCCCCATGAGAGCCATTCCTCTGAGGATGATGAAGCATCCAATGACTCCACAGATAATTCCAACCATTATCGAGGTTAATAATGCTTTTTGCAGAAATCCATACTGCATTACCGCTTCAATAAAAGCCATTATAACGACACCCCAATCTCATTCATAAACGCAAATTGCCCTTTGTAAGCTTTTTCGATGACCTCAGGCTTGAATACTTCATCGACCGTACCGAAACAGATTAGTTCTTTGTTAAGTAAGATTAGCTGATGAAAATAGTCATTCGCTTTACTTAGATCATGATGAACCACAATAACCGTTTTTCCTTGCCTGCAAAGTTCTTTTAAAATGGTAACAATGGTTTCTTCACTGGAAACATCAACTCCCACAAAAGGCTCATCGAGGAAAAACAGATCTGCTTGTTGGGCAAGTGCTCTAGCAAGAAAGACACGCTGCTGCTGTCCGCCAGATAATTCTCCAATTTGCCTCTTGCTGAATTCTTGCATTCCTACCCGCTGAAGACATTCCAGCGCCCATTCTTTATCTTTTTTCTTTGGGCGGCGAAACAGTTTTAAGTGTGGATAAGTTCCCAGGAGAACCGCATCAAGTACGGTGATTGGAAAATCCCAATCTATGTCATTTCGCTGTGGAACATAGGCGATTCTTTTGCGCACTTCTTTGATCGTTCTACCCATCACTTTTACATCGCCTTTATCCTTTGGGATGAGATTCAGCATGGCTTTTAAAAAAGTCGATTTTCCTGCACCGTTTGGCCCGATAATGCCCACCAAATTACCAGTATCAACGGACAGGCTTACTCCTTTTACAGCTTCATTTCCATAATAGGAAACATGCAAATCTTGTATGGAGATAGCTGGACCCTTCATTTTTCTTCTCTCCTTTATTTTTCCATTTTTTCAGGCGGTCATTTTAATTGCGTATAATCAAGTAATCGTCCTTTGGACAAGTTTTATAGACTAATAAAAAAGTTTTGCCTTAATGCAAATTATATGCGATTGATAAACAATGTCAACACTGAAAAGTTATTTTTTTAATTGACTGAATTTTAAATGGGCTTATTTTGAGCTGGGAGAAGGAATGGACATACCTTTTTAAAGGAGTTGGGAGGGAAGAAAGAAAATTTAGATGCACCATTTTCTAGCTTCGATTCGTTTGATGGTAAAATTAGGAGGGCTGGCAGTTTTTTAAGGAAGATAGTTATAAATATTTTTAGTGCTTTTCCATCTTGGAAGAATCGCCCAAGCTGCTTAATATAACGGCTAAAGCGAGTCCATTGCTTAATCGGCATTGAAGAGCAAGTATAATTGCATTACATTAAAGGCCAGTTTTATGTTAATTTGTAAAAATATGAAACTTTTTACCCTTTTTGTTCGTTTATTTAATAGAAGAGGGGCAGGTGTGAAGGATGAATGATGTTATAACCGCCCTTTTGGTTATGATTGTTTCTTACTCAATGGGCAGCATAACAGGGGCTTATTATGTGGTGAAATTCTTTTTAAAAGACGATATTCGGTATATGGGGAGCGGGAATGTCGGGGCTACCAATGCCGGAAGAGCCTTGGGAAAGAAGGGGTTTTTGCTTTCTTTGGCGATCGATGCCTGTAAAGTTTGGGTAGCTTTATTATTTACTAATCTTTTGGCTGGCGGCAGTGATGTCTTTTTAATTCTCAGTTCGCTGTTCGTGCTATTAGGACATCTATTTCCCTTACAGCTGCGCTTTCATGGAGGTAAAGGGGTAGTCGCTTATTTGGCTGCTGCGTTATTTCTCGAGCCGATCGCAATTCTCATAATGGGGATCACAATGGGAGTTACCTATATGGTTTTAAGAAAATATACTCTAGCAGGCTTTATTTCTATGGCAGCCATTCCATTGACTGCCTGGATGACTGGGGACTCATTCATTGTCCCAGCCGGGCTATTGCTTCTGCTTTTGATTGTTTTCATTTCACATACTCATTTTTTCTCCCGCCAACCCCAATCATAGGAGGTAAACCGTGAAGAGCATCATCTATAAAATTGCATTCGAACAGGATGAATTTAAACAAATCCATGAGTTAAACTATCAAACGTTTGTAGAAGAAATTCCTCAGCATCAGGGAAACCCGGATCAGCATTTGATAGATAAATTCCATGATGAAAATACATATGTAATTGCAAAGGCTGGCGAAGAGCTCATAGGAATGATCGCTATTCGGGCTAAACGGCCTTTTTCCCTCGACTATAAACTTGAGAATCTGGAAGACTATCTGCCCCTTAAAGGCGTGCCATGTGAAGTGAGATTGCTTTCAGTTAAAAAGCAATACCGAAGCACACGTGTTTTTTTTCAGCTGTGTGAAAAGCTTGTAGCGTATTGCCTGGAAAAAAATTATACAATGGCACTTATCTCGGGTACTGTCAGGCAGCTGAAATTGTATAGGCGGATCGGCTTTTTGCCTTTTGGGCCGTTAACTGGAGAGGAAGATGCTCAGTTTCAGCCTATGTATTTGACAAAAGAGAATTTTGTACGTTCCACCAAGGTGTTTGAACGGCTTATGGACAAAAAAACAAAGCCCGCAAGATACCACTCTTTTCTGCCAGGACCTGTACCCATTCATCCGAAAGTAAAAAGAGGTTTTTCAGAAGATGCCATTTCTCACCGAAGCGAAGATTTTATTTATAGCTTAAAAAATCTGCGTTACCGATTATGTGGGATGACTGGGTCTGCGTTTGCTGAAGTGATCGTCGGGACTGGGACACTAGCCAATGACCTTGTTGCCGCACAGCTAAAAGGCGACGGTCTGATCCTTGCCAATGGGGAATTTGGCTACCGTTTGATTGATCATGCCAAAAGGTTTCAGCTCTCTTTTCACACGATTGAAAAAGAGTGGAATGAACCGATTACGCTGCATGAGATCGATCTGGAAATAAGAAAAAACCCTACAATCAAATGGATCTGGACTGTGCACTGTGAAACCTCCACAGGTTATCTGTATGACATTCATGCTATTCAGGAATTGTGCGAACAAAATAGTATCGAGCTTTGTGTGGATGCGTGCAGCACAGCAGGCACTGTTCCGTTGGATCTTAAAAACATATACTTTGCATCGGCCGTAAGCGGAAAAGGGCTTGGATCCTACCCGGGGCTGGCCATTGTGTTCCATCGGGAAAAAATTAAGCAAAATCATGCTGTTCCAAGGTACCTGGATTTAAAAATGTATGAAAACCACGAAAGCATTCCATATACTCATTCATCCAACCTGATTTCGGCTCTAAATGAGAGCATAAATTTAGTTGATTATGAAAAAACGAGAAAGCTTGCTAAAAAGGTAAGGTGCAAATTGAAAGAAACCGGTTTTGAACTGCTCGGCGATGACTCTTATTCACCTGGCATCCTAACCATCCAATTACCTATGAATCGATCAAGCAGGAACTTTGGTGACCGATGCAAACAAAAGGGTATTTTATTAAGCTATGAAAGCGGGTACCTTCTTGAACGAAATTGGGTCCAGGTCGCACTTATGGGACAACAGGGAGAAGAAGAGGTTATGGAAGCTCTCGATGTGTTAAGCAAAACTTTAACAAAACACAAGGAAAATCGGTATGAATATGTTTAAAAAGTTTTCACCAATTTGGTTTGCAGTCATGTTCATTTGGGTCAAAACAGTGCTTGTGTCCTTTATCGGATTTAACTTAAGTGCTGAAAATTGGCTTGATGCTTTATTTATGATTTTTAGTCCCATTGGTACAATCATGGTCATTCTGGGCATGGGTTTCTATTTCAAGAAAAAGATCAAGCCAGCTGCTATTTTTCTAACAATGGTTATCCTGACCGGCATTCTATATGGAGACTTGCTTTACTACCGGTTTTATACTGATTTTGTAACCGTTCCGATTCTTTTTCAATTTAAAAATGTGGGCGGGCTCGGGCCGAGTACGCTTGAACTCATCAGTCCCTGGGATCTTCTTTTATTTGCTGACCTTATCTTATTCCTGCTGATTTCAAAGAAAGAGAATGTAAAACCGATTACTGTTTCAAACAGGGTGAAAAAAGTTTACGCAGGGGTCGCGGCTATTTTAGTTGCAGGAACAGTTGGTTTAGGAATGATCAAGGTTCCTCATCTATTCTCAGAGTCTTATAATCGCCAGCAGCTGGTTAAGAATATCGGATTATATCAATATCATCTCTTCGATATAGGAGTGGCCGCTTCCCAGCCGCTAAATCGAGCTTTTGCAACTGCCTCGGATGCTGAAGCTTCTGCAGAATATGTGGAAGCTAAAGAGGAAAAGACCTCTGATTACTTTGGTGCGGCGAAGGGCATGAACGTCGTTCTTATTAGTATGGAGTCAACGCAGAACTTTGTCATCAACGAGAAGGCAGGTGGGCAAGAGATTACTCCATTCCTTAATTCGCTGATTAAAGAGAGCTTTTATTTCAGCAATGTATATGACCAGACTGCACAGGGCAAGACCTCCGATTCGGAATTCATGATTGATACAGGACTCTATCCATTATCGAGCGGCTCGGCATTTGTCAGGAAAACAGATAATACATATAAAAGCTTGCCGGAGATTTTATCTGCTGAGAACAATTATTATGCAGCCGTCTTCCATGGGAATGACGCTTCCTTTTGGAACCGGGAGTCCATGTACGAATCTCTTGGCTATGACCGTTATTTTTCTAAAGCCGATTATTGGGTCACCAATGAGAATTCTGTGAACTATGGAATTAAGGATATCCCATTTTTCCAGCAGTCCTTACCTTATTTAGAGGAGATACAGAAGCCTTTTTATGCAAGATTTATCACATTGACCAACCACTTCCCATTTTTGCTGGAGGAAAAAGATCAATTCATTTATGAAGCGAACACAAGTGAAATGGTGGTCAATCGCTATGTGACAACCGTCAGATACCAGGATGAAGCCATTAAGACCTTTTTTCAGGAATTAAAAGACAAAGGACTCTACGATAATACGATGTTTGTTTTATACGGGGACCATTACGGGATTTCAGATAAATACGAACATGGCGTGCTGGAACTGCTGAATCAGGAAGATACGCTGGTTAATCGGATGAAGCTGCAAAGTGTGCCAGTCATTATCCATGTACCCGGGGTGGAAGGCAATACCTTTTCCAATATTGGTGGAGAAGTTGATATAAGAGCAACGGTACTCCACCTCCTTGGAATCGAACCGGAGGAAAACTTCAGCTTTGCACATAACCTGTTCACACGCGACCCCAATCATCCAGTCGTGTTTCGGGATGGAAGCTTTATTGCGGCCGATTATCTTTATAAAGCGGGAAGATGCTTTAGACAAGATAATGAAGAAGAAGTGGATATACATGAATGTGAACCTTCTATGGAAATCGTCAGAAAAGAATTGGGGTTGTCGGATGATATTGTGAATGGGGATTTGCTGCGGTTTTTGGAATGAAGAGAAGCTAGCAACTTTTTGATACCTTGAAGCATCTTGAAAAATATGCATAAGTCTTTTGAAAAGATGGAAAAGAAATTTAAGAAACTGCAAGAAGCAGATGCTAAATTTGCAGAAAATATGGCGGAAATCGAAGCGAAAACTGGTCAAATCTCAACAGAAGAAGCTGACCGTGAAAAGGCTAAGCTGGAAGAAGAGTTAGATAAAAAGGCAGCAAAAATTGAGGAAGAAGAAGGTAAAGAATAAAGCGATAGAATGCAGGGTGCTCCGATTATTGGGAGCACCCTCTTATTTTGAAGAATTATTTTCGAAGCAGGATTTACCAGGAGATAATGGGTTCATCACTTTTACATAAAACATTCTCTTAATCAAAATGAAGCTTCTCATGGATTCTATAACAAACCAATTCATTAGTATTCTTGTCCACTCCTTTTTTGTAGGACGAGCATATCTTAAAAGTATAAGGGGCAAGGAGGTGAGAGGGATGTCGAGCAGAAGAAGATTTGATAACGATAACAATGATGTAGCAGGTGTATTTGATCGTGATAGAAGAAGAGTTCTTGATGTGGATGAAGTGCTGATCCGTGCAGATAGGGTTATCGTTGTCGAGAATGAGAGAAAACGCCGCCGTAGAAGCGATCGTGACAATGTTCAAGGAGCTTTTGATCGCGATAATAGACGCAGAAATAGATGTTGTTGGTTTTAAGCTAGCAACCAAATAAACCTTTATGACTTAGACTGTTGAGAGTGATTTTTCAACAGTCTATTTTATATTTTAGGAGAGAGAGCAGGAGATGTTGGTGCAAGAAGGACAGTTTACTGCCATTGTAAAAGACCGCGGGCAATCACACTGGATTCCGGGTCCATGCTATTAAAAATTGCCTGTTCCGATGTGCAGATAGCATGAGGGAACAGGCAATGTTTTTTGCATTTGCTGCGTTATTTTCATTAGTAGTTCTCTATTATTTCAGGTATCGTAACAAACTCGTAACCCTGTGCTCGCAGATAGTCAATCATTTCAGGAAGAGCCTCAATCATTCCATCAAGCTTTCTGCCATCTTTGAAATTATGCAGTAAGACGATTCCACCTGATGCTGCTCGCGGTTTGACCCTGGATAAGATCTCATTGGCAGAGGCTCCACTCCAATCATTCGAGTCAATCGTCCATGAAATTGAGCGGTACCCATGCTGATTTAGTGTTTCAATTTGATTTTCATTTATTGCTCCATATGGAGGTCTAAATAAGTCCACTTGGACCCCTGTCACTTTCTTTATTTCATCTGTTGTCGTTTGAACCGTTTGAATGAATTGTGCATCCGACAAGGTTCTTACGTCAGGATGATACCAAGTGTGATTACCAAGGGCATGGCCTTCAGCATGAATCTGTTTGAGTAAATGAGGATATGCTCTGACTTGCTGTCCCATGACAAAGAAGGTAGCCTTAACGTTTTTAGCTTTTAAGATCTCCAGGATTTGCGGAGTATAAACATCCTCCGGTCCATCATCAAATGTCAGGGCAATGACTTTTTTGCTGCTATCGCCCATATAGATCATACCCTTATAAGGTTTTTCAGGGATGTTCAAAATTTGTCCCGGATAAATCTGATTAGGATCCTTTATTTGCGGGTTTGCTTGTATCAGCTGAGTTATTGAGACCCCAAGCTTTACAGAAATTTTATAAAAAGTATCACCCCACACTACCTGGTAGGACCCTTTTTCAGGAATATCCAAAGCTTGTCCTACACTTAGCATAGTAGAGGTTAACTTGTTATGATTGACCAATTTATCAACTGTCATCCCATTCTTTGTAGCAATTTTCCAAAGCGTATCGCCGGACTGAACGGTATAGGATGCAGCTTGTGCAAAGTTTCCAAATGATAGAATAGAAATGAAAAGTGCTGTTATAAAACCGATCCACTTTTTCTTCATCATTCCACCTCCTTACTTATAATTGCTCTGTTATTATAAAGGCTAGATTGATAACATTAAATCCTAAAATATTGGAAAAACCTATGCTGGGGTGTCGGTGCAGGCCAGTGGGGGTGAAGTTTGGAAAAAGCTAATATTGATTTTTAAAGAGTGGGCAAGTGGGGTGTTTGATGATTGGCGGCCATCCGCTACTGTTATTAAAATATTTTACTTATATAGCTATTCTTTAAAGAAGTTTTCAATTATCATTACATTATTAATCTATTTAAGGTGGTATGGATATGAAGGAGCGATCCAGAAGAACTGGGTTATTTCTTGTTATAGCAGGAGCCACTTTTTGGGGTGTTGGGGGCACTGTAGCGCAGAAGCTGTTCCAGCAATTTGGGATCGATGTCAACTGGCTTGTTACGGTCCGGCTGCTATTTGCCGGTGTTATGCTTTTAGCCGTACAATACTTATTAAAAGACCGGTCACAAGTATTTGGTGTTTGGAAAAATAGAAGGGTTGCTTTTCAGCTGGTGGTTTTTGGATTGCTCGGCATGCTGGCTGTTCAATACACATATATGGCATCCATCCACCATGGGAATGCGGCTGTTGCTACGCTTTTGCAATATTTGGCTCCAGCTATGATTATTATTTACTTGGTGTTACGGAAGCAGACGGTATTTACACGGCGCGATTTCGTGACGGTTTCGCTTGCTTTAGCAGGATCCTTTTTTCTGCTGACTAATGGTTCTGTTTCTCAGCTTTCAGTCCCTGCTCCAGCGATTGTATGGGGAGTTTTATCCGGAGCAGCCTTAGCATTTTATACGCTATATGCCGTTCCATTATTAAAGCAATACGATTCACTGGTGGTTGTCGGCTGGGCAATGGTGATCGGCGGATTCTCTTTAGGTTTTATCCATCCCCCTTGGAAAATGGACTTCTCCAGCTTAACGGCTGAAGCTTATCTTTATTTGGTGTTTGTCATTGTATTCGGAACCATGCTTGCTTTCTGGTTTTATATCGAAAGCTTGCAGAGTCTTACACCAACCGAAACAAGCCTATTAAGCAGTATGGAACCTTTGGCTGCCGTATTTACAACCGTCATTTGGCTTAAAGAACCGTTTGGAAGCTTCCAATGGGTTGGTACAGCGTGTATATTTGGTATGATCTTACTGTTGGCTTTAAATAAAAAATCTACCTCGAAAACGAAAGATCCTTTGGATCATGAAAAATCCCTCAGAGTCGGCTGACTTTGAGGGGTTTTTTAGGTGTAAAATTGATTATGAAGTCAACTTGTCTTTAGGTTACCTCTACTTTATCCGTGTTCCCTTCCTGCCATAGCTGGTAAATATAGAGGAGGACGGCCAGAATCGTCATGGCCAAGAGATTGGCCATTGGTGAAAAACTGCCATTTTCTCTTATATGAAGGCTATTTAAAAATTTAGTGAAAACGAACCCGTAAAAAAGGTCAACGATTATATTTACAATAAAATATAACCAGAACTTACGGAATGTAAAATAGAATATCCAAATGGTACCGGCTAGGAAAATACTATATACCGTAAACAATGGGGCTATTTTGTCCCAGCTGAATAGTGTTTCTTTAAATTCCCACCAATTGTATGTCCAAGCCAACTGAGCCACTATGGTATTCAGCACTGTAGCCAGAAGGGCAACAGGCATATATCTTCGTAAAACTGATTGGTTTAAAAAGAACAAAGAAACCCAGGGAATAATAAATATAGACCAAACAACCAATTTTATCATTAGATGATTCCTTTCTTATAAAAGCAGTAACCTTACTCTAGATTGAACAACTTATAGTATGTTTATTCATTTATGCAATCGACATAGTTGCTGTTTGGTCTGATGTAAAAATGCAAAGGTAAGGGAAAATAAAGACAAAGTAAGCATTATACTTTGTTTTATTTATTTCGGTTGTTAAAATAAAATCAATTCTTTACGAAGGGGATAATCAAATGACTAATAGACAAATACCTGTTTCGGTTTTAAACCTTGCCCCGATCCGGGAGGGGAAGGATAGCAAACAGGCGATTGAAGACCTTGTGGATCTTGCACAGGCAACGGAGGAAATGGGCTATAAGCGCTATTGGATTGCGGAGCATCATAATACGCCGACGCTAGTCAGTTCCGCGACGTCTCTTTTAATTAAACATACATTGGAACATACGAATACAATCCGTGTGGGCTCAGGCGGAATCATGCTGCCGAACCATGCTCCGCTGGTGGTTGCCGAGCAATTTGGCACGATGGCGACCATTTATCCGGATCGTGTGGATCTTGGTCTTGGAAGGGCACCTGGTACCGATATGATGACGGCCAGTGCACTTCGCCGTTCGAAAAATGACTCGGTTTATACGTTTCCCGAGGATGTTCAGCAATTGCTTACATACTTTGGTCCATTAGAGGGTCAAAGCTATGTGAAAGCTTATCCAGGAGTGGAAACGAATATTCCGATTTATATTCTTGGGTCTTCTACAGATTCTGCTTATTTGGCAGCAGAGCTAGGACTTCCATATGTATTTGCTTCACACTTTGCACCAAGGTATATGGAAGATGCCATCCGGATTTACCGCGCACGATTCAAGCCGTCGCAGTATTTGGAAAAGCCATATATGATGATTTGCCTGAATGTCATTGCAGCTGAGACCGATGAAGAAGCAGAATTTTTATCAACAACCATGAAACAGTTTTTCTTGAATGTCGTTAGGGGAACACAAATGAAGCTAAGCCCGCCGGTTAAAGACTTGGATTCTCTTTGGAATCCGATGGAAAAAGAAGCGGCCGAAGGGATGTCCAGTGTAACTCTAATGGGAAGCAAGGAAACAGTAAAGGGGCAATTAGCGCAGTTCCAGGACATGTACAATGTCGATGAAATTATGGCTGTGTCCTATATTTATGACGAAGATAAACAAAAGCGTTCCTATGAAATCTTTAAAGAAATTGCAGATGGAAAATAAGGAAGGAGAGCAGGGATGAGAGCAGTCCCCGCTCTTTTTTTGGTCCATCATTTCTCGGGAAAGCGCAGGATTAGACTTTTATTTCGCATTTATAGCAGAATTTGACGAACTCTGTAAAACTGACCGGAAAAAGCACCACCCCGGCTAGGAGCGGTGCATATTATTAATTATTCTTTTCCATGACAGCAAAATAATTCTCCTCGCTGTCTGCAAAATTAAAGACTCTGCCACCAGGCATCTTAACAATATCGCCGACTGTGACATTTTGTTTTTTAAAGTTATGATAAAGTGTATCAAGGTCATCTGTGAAAAACATGAGGGAAGGTGTACCAAGGTTTAGTTCAGGCTCCATCTTTGCAATGAGTTCCTTGTTGTGCAGAACGAAGGTGGTTTCTGCTTCCTTTGCAGGAGCAATTTCAATCCATCTCATTCCTTCGCCATTATCTTCTTCGGAAATAACAACAAAGCCCGCTTTTTCAGTCCAAAATCTTACTGCTTGATCCTGGTCATTAACGTATAACATGATTTGGCCGACGTTTTGAATCATTTTCCTCACTCCATTTTTCATTTAAAATTTTGTAAGTATGTATAATTCCTGCTGCCACAGTGATTATAACATTTTTTTCTGTAGAATTATTACATTACTCTGATATTTCTTCTTTAATAAACTCTTCTTTGTATAGAGCAGGGTTCGCATTGGTATTCATGCTCTGTGTCGAGGCCCAAAGATTCGCAAGGAATCGAGGCATCATTTGCTGTGAAGGAAGAATGCTATATCTGGAAAAATAGATGAACAGCTTCAGGTAATTCCGGGCATTGTATGGCTGGTGAATCTCCTTTGCATAATACTCATTTTCAGTAATCGTCGCAAAAGAGCGGGTTTCAAAGCCGGAAATAAACCGTGTGCATTCACCTTTATATTCGTTTTGGATATAGTGAATCTTTTTGATAATGGTCGGATCGTCTGTACCATCATAGTTGGCAAGCCTGGCCTGACGGAATGCCGGAACGGAATCAAGTTCAGGCACCAGGGAGAGTACATGCCCATATGCTTTATCATGTCCCTCGTAAAATGGGGAAATATCCAAATCCTGCATCAAATCCACAAGCTGTAAATCCTCGTTTTTTAAATAAGACGGCCTGAATATTTGCCTTGAAAGCTTCAGCTCATCAAGCGAGTTGCAGACAAAGGATTTGAAAAAATACCACTGTCCCTGATCATCCAAGCTGATTTCATAGGACTTGTTATTTTTCTCGATCTGATAATCGGTGAACCGGTCTTCGCGGTCGAAGGTAAAGTCTGTTTCATTATTGTCAGTTGGCTGAAATCCATAGGGCGGTTTGATTGGAACCGCTATTTCTGAGTAGTACTTGTTATACATAAACCCACACCTTTTAGCATTTTTAAGTTATTAATTCAGGGATACCCAATGGCAGGGGAAATCATGCATGATAACCATCAGGTTCAGGGTAATGAAAATTTTTCGACTGAAAATTAACAATAAATAACGAGAATATTTTCCGTTCGTATTAAAAAAATAATAATGTTGAAATATAAAGAAAATGAGTGCTAACTTTTGATGCTAATGAAAGGATTTGAAAAATGAAGAGATTCCCGATTCTTTTATTTAGTTTGATGTTATTATTTCAAATAAATTTGTCGCCTGTTCATGCACAAAATAATCCCCGGAATATTTACGAAGTAAAGGCAGGGGATTATTTATGGAAAATTGCTCATACCTATGGAACTACGGCTAATGACCTTAAATTAATGAACGGGCTGCAGTCTGATTTTCTATTAGCAGGCCAGAAGTTAAGAGTTCCAATTATGTACCAGGTTGCTCCCGGGGATACACTTTGGAATCTTGCACAATCCTTTAGTTCTACTGTTCAGTTAATCAAATCAGCGAATACGCTGACATCAAATCAGTTGTATGTCGGTCAAAAATTAAAAATTCCACCGAAGAAGCTTGCGATGCAAGGCAAATATGTTCTTATGACAAGAGAGGAATTCAGAGATTGGATTTTTAATCAAAAATTCACGAGGAAAGTGGCAAAAATACAGCAGCACCATACGTATCAGCCATCATACAAGCAATTTAATGGTTCCAATCATTTTAACCTTATGAAGGGTATGGAAGAATATCATGTTGAAGGAATGGGCTGGAGTATGATCAGCCAGCAGTTAACCACGTTCCCAGATGGAAAAGTGGCAGTGGGAAGGCCTTTTAACATTGCTCCAGAAGGTTCGTTTGGTCTGCAAAATAAAGAGGCGATGCATAAAAATGAAGCCGATGCTTTATCTATAGAAAATCTTGGGAATTTTGATGAGAGCCATATGACGGCAGAACAAAGAGAAACCATTATTACGGTCACAGCTTTGCTTATGCTGAAGTATGGATTAACTCCTTCAGTTGATAGTATCACTTACCATCATTGGTGGGATATTAATTCCGGTGAAAGAATATTGGACAACAGTCACGGACATGCTGTTAAAACTTGTCCTGGCACTGATTTTTTCGGTGGAAACTCTACTGCTAGCGCCAAGAGTAACTTTTATCCATTAGTAAGACAAAAAATGCAGGAAATCAGAGCAACTATGCGTTAAAAAGCAAAACCCGCATGCATATGCGGGTTTTTTGCTTATCTCTTTTTCTTTTTGGAATTATCCAGTACCACTTTATTTTTATTAACGCTTTCCAATATCACTTGCACATGGACTTTATGATCATCTGTGGTTTTAACGCTTGTAACTTTCCCTTTTCGTCCTTTAATTTTAACTTCTTCTCCTTCAGCTGGCACATTTTTCCGCAATTGATTTAATAAGATATTTTTGCCTTCTAAGTAATAAACGATAAACATACTAATCTCACCTATTTCTTATAGAATAAGGAAAATGTATCCTTTCTATAAAATATAGGAAGGGGGTGAAAATTAGACCTATTGATAAAACGAAAAAATGATATAGTTAAATTATCTATCTAATAATTCTCAAAGAAGACAGGTGCATACATAATGACCAGTACAAAATTATTCATGTCCTTTAAGGAAACAAACTATCAATTGGCCGGCCATGGAACACGTAATGTTGGAGTACTGAAAACCGCTTTTCGAGATATTGAAGAAAATTTGGAAAGTGATTTATATGGAGAAGGAAAAGTCATTGAAGAATTTCAAAAAAAGATGGCTGTTTTGCTTGGAAAGGAGTCGGCTGTTTTTTTCCCAAGCGGAACTATGGCCCAGCAGATTGCTTTGCGTATTTGGTGTGATGAAATGGGGGCAGCTAAAGTAGCGTATCATCCATTAAGTCATTTAGAAATTCACGAAGAAGATGGTTTGAAAAAATTACATAACATTGAAACGATTTTGCTTGCTGACAAAACACGTGTGATTGAGCTGAAGGATGTAGAGGAAATGGGGGAAAACATCGCCTGCTTGCTGCTTGAATTGCCTCAGCGGGAAATCGGCGGACATTTGCCGAGCTTTGAAACGCTGGAACAAATTTCGAAGCTTTGCCGTGAAAAAGGAATCAAGCTGCATCTTGATGGAGCCCGTTTGCTGGAGGTACTGCCTTATTACCAGAAAACGGCAGCTGAAATCAGTGCTCTTTTTGACAGCGTCTATATGTCGTTTTATAAAGGGGTTGGGGGCATTGCTGGTGCCATACTCGCTGGAAATAAAGATTTTATTGGCCAATCGAAAATCTGGAAAAGGCGGTATGGCGGTGATTTGATTAGCTTGTATCCGTACATCCTTTCAGCAGATTACTATTATGAAAAACGCAAAAATAAAATGGGACAGTATTATGAAGCGGCTAAGGAGCTCGCCAAGCTCTACAATTCTTGCCATGATATCACTACATTACCGATGATACCTGTTTCTAACATGTTTCATGTTCATTTCCATCATCCGAAAGAGAAGGTGGAGGATGCCCTCATTCAAATTCATGAGAGAACGGGTGTTGGCATCTCAGGTTATTTAAGAGAAATTGATGAACATACATGTTATTTTGAAGTAAGCTTGGGTGATCTTTATGAAAATGTGCCAAAGGAAATGCTTAATACATTATTCCAGCAGCTTGATGAAGTGATGAAGCAATTGTAAACCTGTGATCATTTCTAAAAAAGGAGTAACAAAAATGAGTTTAGTCAATTATTTGGGCTGCAATTTTAAATTGCCAATTAATGCAGAAAAAAATGATGATGACATCCAAATAGGGGACTTCTTTTCAGATAAAGAGATGAGAGATCTGGTAAAAAAACACTTTTCTACGAAGTATGTGTTTGAGGTAACCTCAAATAAATACGGAACCATATGGTTTAATCGATATTACAAAAAAGATTGCCCAAAGGGACATATTGAAGGTCAAGAAGCATTCCTGGCATTATGCGAATTCCTGGACCGTTATCTGACAGAAGAAGAATATTGCGAATTGTACACATGCTGGGTAGGGGAAGAATCAGAAGATAAAGAGCACGAACAAACCATCTTTATAAATAATTTTGATATAAATGAAGTGGAGATTAATGAAAAAACGATGCTTGTTATTAGAAAGGGCCTTTATAAAAGATTCTGTTCTGAATAGGGGTATAAGAGATAAACAAGGTTGGTTGATTGGAGCGGAAGGTGCGAGACTCCTGCGGGAGGAGTGGGACAGGTGAGACCCCACAGGCGCAGTGCGCCGAGGAGGCTCACCGCCCGCCCCGCGGAAAGCGAGCATCCTGGAGCGGAAATCAACCATACTCACTCCTAGTTTAAAAGCAAAAGACTATACGAAAACAGCCTTCTTAAAAAATAGTTTTTTCATTGCCTAGTGCCATACCTTTAGTTGGATATAATGCTCTTTAAGCTATTATTATACCCTTCTGATGAAAAGGGCTAAAAGGTTAATATATGAATAACCATTATTTATTTATAAAAAATAGCGGTTTTTATCATATCAAAGTGCAGGAAATACACAGTAAGACGTTAAAGACAAGAGCCTTTGACTTAGGATGTTTGAAGGGGAAAGGGAATTAAAATGATCATAAATGAAAAAGAATACTATATTCATAATCTGCATTACAAGATAAGGTCTGCCACTCAGGAAGATGCCCAGAGTTTATCTGAAGTAAGGGTGCAAATCGATGGGGAAACGGAAAACATGGACAGAGAAGCAGGCGAGGCATACATAGATGAAGCAGGTTTTAAACAGATCATCAATGCTGATACAGAGAGTAATGTGAATCTATTTCTGGTTGCTGAAGCGGATGGAAGAATTGCAGGTTTTTCAAGATGTGAAGGGAGCAGGCTAAAAAGAAGTGCGCATAAAGTGGAATTTGGCGTTTGTGTATTAAAAGAATTCTGGGGTTACGGGATTGGCAAGAACCTTTTAAAAGAATCTATTCATTGGGCAGACTCAAATGAAACGAAGAAGATGACTTTGAATGTTCTCGAAACAAATGATAAGGCTATTAAGCTTTATAAAAAATTGGGTTTTGAGGTTGAAGGCATTTTAAAAAATGATAAGAAGCTTTCTGATGGAAATTATTATCATACGATTTTAATGGGAAGGTTGATTGAATAATGAAAATCTAAGAGCTGCCATAAGCAGCTTTTTTCATTGCATTTACTGGTATAATTCCTTTCATTTTTCCAAGGTTGGAACTCCCTCTATATGGATCAATATTATGACAGCGAATAACGATTGTGTTGATTATGGTTTTTCCGTTCGTATCGGCGCGTAACGGTCTTGAATATAATTTAACATACAAAACTAAGGAGTATGTTATGGATAATCAAATACAAGAGATAGTTGGTTCCGTTATTGCTGCGATAGGCACAATCCTTTCAGCTATCGCAAGCACCCCAGCTCAGTCAGTAAGAATTGTGGACTTTTTTAAAGGGCTGGATATCGTTGGGAACACTCTGCAAGCCACAGGAAACGCACTTGAAGCAAGCGGGCAAGGTGAGCCATCTCTTGAGAAACTCGGCAATGAAATACAGGCTGCAGGAAATAGTACAGTGATTGCGGGATTAGTTTTGAATTTAGAGGATGAGAATGAAGAGAAGTTAGTCATTACGGGTAATTGGCTTCAAGCCCTGGGCGGGGCGGTTGCCCTGGGTGATGAGTTTGAAGATCCGACTGCTGCTGGGCAGCTCTATAATATATATGGAAATTTACTTCAATCGATCGGAAATTCACTTCAAGCGATTGGCGGTACGATAAATCTCAGGGAAAAGCGGACTGACGATTCAGGAGGAAGCGCTGATCAAGTGATTATTATCGGGAGCTGGATTCAGGCAGTCGGATCTGTTTTATCCGTCATTGGCCAGCTTAAGGAAGAAAGTCAAGAAAAGGATGCGCCATCAGTACCTTAGCCATATGAAAGGAGAGTTACATGGATTTTAAGGGAGAAGAATACCTTTCAATTGGCTCTTATTTTTTGGTTATAGGCACCCTCATATCAGCACTAGGAGAAACGGTGCAAGGTTCTGATTTAAATGATTTCAATAAAAAGTTAATACGTGATGGGAATGCAGTGCAAGCACTGGGAAACAGCCTTCAAGGCTTTGGGAGAATAAAATTAACTGAGAATACAGAAGAGGAATCACATTTTTATGGTATCATTGGCTCTTTTATCCAAGCAGGCGGGAATACAATGAACAGTGCTGCAGTCAATTTAGAGATCGTTAACCCTTCTGCTTCGGCAACCAGAATTAATGCATTAGGGAGCTCTGTCCAATCAATCGGAGCAGCATTGGAGGCAGAGGGGGCAGCAAACAGGGAAGGCGATTATTTTAATAATCTTGAGGTGCTTGGAAGCAGTCTCATTTCGATTGCAACCATGCTTGATTCGGCGGGTATTCTTATCAGAGATGAGATGAGCTTACACAAAAGGCTTTTCCTTGCGACCGGCGGCTGGTTAGAATTTATTGGGGCATCTATTGGGGCTTATGCCATAAACAAAAGAGATGCTGATTAATTCAACCGATATGACTTTTTCAATTAGGCGTCATACTTATTCTGGAAGATGTTCATAATAAAACTTGAACGAACATGTGAATTAATATTTCTGGATTCAAAGGCATTCAAATACCTCAACTGTTTCTATATAAAAAGCTGGAAGTGATTCTTTTGCGAATTGTTATAATTGGAGCCGGTTTTGGAGGGCTTAATGCAGCAGTGACGCTTCAAAAAAAGTTAAATCCTTCTCAACATGAAATCCTCATAATTTCTGACAACCCTCAATTTGTTTTTCGCCCATCCCTGATATGGCTGCCATTTCATAAACACTCTATTGACAGGTTCACCTTCCCGCTCCGCCCAACGTTTGAAAAGATGGATATAACGTTTATAGAAAATCGTGTACAAGCCATTAAGCCAAAAAAAAATTATATTTTATGTAAGAATGGCGAGATAATTCATTACGATTTCTTAATTCTTGCTTCAGGCGCTTCTCCTGATTGGAGGAGAATAAAAGGTTTAGAAGGCGAGAGTTCCTCTGTTTATACGATTTCATCTGCTCTTAAGACCAGAAAAAAGGTAGAAGAGCTTACAGAGAATGAACCCATTGTTATAGGCATTGCGCAAGGGAACCCTAACCAAGGGATTGCCTATGAGTTTCTCTTTGAGTTAGATGCTTTTTTAAATAAGCAGGATATTAAATGCCCGATTACGTTTTTTACATATGAAAAGAAGTTATTTGAAGGAAAAGGCAAAAAGGGAACAGCAAGGATTGAAGAGTTGATGGCTAAAAAACAAATCAAGTGGTATTGCGATGTTTCTGTTAAGAAGATCAGAGGGGGCCACGTATATTTGAATAATGGGAAACATCTGCCTTATTCTTTTACTCACATACTTCCGCCCTATAAAGGGAAAGAGTTCGTCTTTTCATCCAAAGGGTTCAAGCATGATCATGGAATTCTCCCTGTAAAGGAAACCCTTCAGTCCGTTCAATGGGACAATGTTTTTGTTGTAGGCGATGCAAATGATATAAAGGGTGCAAAAACTGGAAGGGCTGCTGAACAGCAAGGCATACTTGCTGCAGAAAATATTGTTAAACAATTAAATCATGAACCATTGCTATCCTATCAGCATGAACAGCTCTTTTTAACAGAGCTTGGAAATGAAGGTGCTATGCTTATCTTAAATAAACTAAACGATAATGGGATTTTAAAAGGAACCATAAGCGGTATTTTCCCGCATCTGTTGAAACGAGCGTTTGAAAAATACTATATGTTTAAGTATAGCTAACGCCGGAGGATCGAATGGTGCGATATAGGCAAGAATACGTGATATCTTGTTGATGGAGGATGATATCTGTCGAATAGCATAGTGCTAGCAGTTGCTAATATTGTGCTATTTTGTCTTAATGCGCACTTTAATGTGCAGAGAGTAAGCCTTTTGCTTAGAAAACAAAGCGCTAGTTAAAATTGAAAGCCTGCCGAGATTTATTCGCTAGTTTTTATGATTTCTTCGCAAATTCCCGAATTTGTTCGCAAGTTTGAATGGTTTCTTCGTAAAGTTCACAATTTAATTAAATTATTCCATCTGCGAAAGCGGCCTGTTAATCCAGTTTGAAGGCTGCTTTCAATATTATTTCCCCTTCAAACAATATAACAAGAGACAGGCCATTTTAATGACAAGATAAAAACCAGGAAAAAAGCCATAACGTTTTGACGTTAAAGCTTTTATTCCTGGTTAAATAGCTGTTACAGTTTTTTGAAAAGTGTCAGGTAATGTATTCGTTCGTGTTCAATCTGCCACTTCAAACAACAAAGCCACACCAATTCCGCCCCCGCTGCCAATTGCAGCAAGTACGTATTTTGCTGATTTTCTCCTTTGAATCTCATAGAACAATCTAGTGACCATAATGGCACCTGAAGCCCCATAAGGATGGCCAATTGTTAAAGCGCCTCCGTTTACATTTAGCTTTTCATATGAAATTGAAAGCTCGCTTGAGCACGCAACGATTTTTGATGCGAAGGCTTCGTTGATTTCGATCAAATCAATATCATCGATAGTTAAGTAATTTCTCTCTAAAATAGCTTGTATCGCAGGGACAGGTGCAGATCCCGGGTAATGGGGATGTACACCTGCGACTTCACTGTCTGCAAACCGTAAAATAGGTTTTAACCCATGTCTTCGTGCGGCTTCTTCCTCCATGACCAGAACAGCTGAGGCACCATCATGGATTCCACAGCTATTGGCGGCGGTAACTGTACCGTCTTTCTTGAAAATGGGCTTTGCTCTTTTTATCAGTGCTTCCATCTTCCTTTTCTTGTAAAACTCCTCATCCAGGATGAAATTTTCTATAGGGCAGATCTCCTCGGCAAGCTGCCCTTGTTCAAAAGCATCCCAGCTCCGTTCATAAGTTAAGAGTGCATATTCATCCTGAGATTCTCTGGAGGCTCTATATTTTTCTGCTACGTATTCTGCAGCCACACCCATGTCGGGATCACCGATTTGATCAGGAGAAAAACGGGACCTGGAAGGATATGGGGAGGTGCTTGTGCTTTCAGTTCCGCCGGCGATGTAGCATGTACCGGCGCCTCCCTGTATGTAATAGCACGCCATTCGGATGGCTTCAAGCCCTGCACTGCATTGGCGGTCCAATGTCAAACCGGGAACAGAAACCGGCAGTCCTGCCTGCAGCGCAGATAGTCTGGCAATATTTCCTCCCGGGCCGACTACGTTTCCTAAAATGACGTCATTTATTTTTTCTTCCAGCCCTTGTGCTAAATGTTTCAGAAGAGGTGCAGCCAGCTCATGTGGCTGGCAGCCCTTGAATATACCGTTGATTTTTCCAATCGGCGTTCTTTTTGCTTTTACAATGACGGCTCTCTTAATGGGTAATCACCTTGCTTTCAATCGAGTCCTTAAGCTTGGCTCGCGCAATTTTTCCGCTTGTTGTGTAGGGCATTTCATCCACGAAAAACCATTTGCGCGGGAGTTTATAGGCTGCTAAATGGTTTTTGCATAACCTTTTTAACTCAAGAGTGGAAGCTTTCCCTTTTATAACAGCTGCTGGAATTTGTCCCCAGTAAGGGTCGAAGAGACCTATGACGGCCACTTCTTCAACAGAGGGGTGCTGTGCAAGTACTTTTTCTATTTCTTCCGGAAAAATATTAATGGCTCCGTACAAAATCATATTTTTTTCCCGGCCGCTAATGTATAGATAGCCTTCTTCATCCAGATAACCCATATCATCAACCGTTGCCCAGCCCTCTTCATCCTGTATGGTTTGGGCCGTCTTTGTTTCCGGATGGAGATAACCGTCGAAAATCAGGTCACTTCTTACAAATATTTTGCCAATTTCATAGGGTTCCAGCTTTTCGCTTGCGCCTCTTATTTCAATTTCGACTCCGTGGCAGGGCTTGCCGACTGATTCAGCTTTATGATCGTCTGTTAAATAGGTTACATAACTGAGTTCGCTGGCACCGTAAAATTCAATCATCGTCAATTGATCGAAAACATTGCCGATGGCTTGCTTGGAATTTTTATCCCACTTCGCACCGGAGGAGATGATCTTAATTGGCTTTTCTATTACTCTATCTTCTTTTAAAATGGCGGCAATCATGGTAGGAACCACATAAAGTGCTGTGATTTCCCTCTCTTCAATCAGTAATAGTGTCTGTGCTGCATGGAATTTTTCAAGCAGATGAACAGTTCCGCCTGTACAAAGCGTGCTGATTGCTCCATACAGAAAGTGAGAGTGTATGAGAGAGCCTGGTATCAGGACGTGTTCCTCTTCGTTCATTTTAAAATCATGCTGATTCACAAGGAAGCTGGCAGCCCAGGATTTATGGGAGCGGATAAACGCTTTTGGATCTCCCGTAGTTCCAGAAGTAAAGCCCATATAAAAAGGGGTGTTATCATCTTTTGGAGTATGCAAAGCAGGAGATTTTTTGCTGAGTTCCTCCAGGCAATCCTCCCAAATCAGGACAAACGGGTGCAGGTGTGCAACCTGATGGTAAAAGTCCCTGGTTGTTACCACTATGGAAGGGCACGAAATCGCCAATCGTTTTTCCAGTTCTGCAGTCTTCCATTTAATATCGAAAGGCACCGCTGTCCAGCCAGCCATGGAAGCCCCGGCGAATAACTGCAAGAACGGAATCCCATTTGGCAAAAGAAAGCTGATTGTTTTCTTTGCAAAGGAAAAGGAGTAAAGCCAGTTAGCCGTTTTGGATACTAGCATATGCCAATCTCTATAGGTGAGTGTTTGGTTTTTCGTGTTGATCGCCGTTTTTTCCGGGAATTGCTGTGCAAATTCTTTCATTGAAGATGTGATGTTTGCCAAAGATCTTTTCCTCTCCTTATGAAAAAGAGACACTTATAGTGTCTCTAAAGATTTTGAAAATTGCTTGTTAATGACTGGATGCTTTTGCAGTCTATACACTAGCAGGGATGCGAGTGTCGCTTTTAACACATCACCTGGAATGTAAACGAGGCTCAGTTTTACAGCATCAAGCACCGGAATATTCATCATGAATGCTTGTACAGGAATCCCAAAAACATAGATAAGGAAAATGCCGACAGTCAGGTTAACTAGCAACACATTCTTCAATTTTAACGTACGGAAGCGCGTCAGCAAATATCCTACACAGTATGCAGTTAGCGGATAGGCAATTAAATAGCCGGCACTTGGACCAAAGAAAACACCAATTCCACCGCGGCCGCCTGATAACAGCGGAGCGCCAACAGCCACAAGCAGAAGAAAGACAGCCATGCTGATCCCGCCGAGTCTGGCGCCTAGAATACCTCCTGCCAAAAGCACGCCCAGTGTTTGCAATGTAATCGGAACGGGTGTGAATGATAGCATGATCGGCGGAACCAGACCAAGCGCTCCCATCACAGCTGCAAATAAAGCTACATATGTAATCTCTTTAACTTTCATAATACCTCTCCCATTCAGAATAGTAGGTTAACTGTTTTTATTTTATGGTTAACACAACTAATTGTCAACCTGATAAAAAAATGAGTTTACTATAATCCAAAAGGTACAGGCGGTTAAAATTCTTTAAAAAATGATATAATTTAGTAAAATTTAGCGGGAGAAAGGAAAATAAAAATGATCAATTACAATGGCCGAAAATTTGTTTCTATAGAAAATACAGCTAATGGAGAAGTATCTTCCAAGACTTTTTTTACTTATAAACAAGAAGGACAGATTATCTCAGCAACTTATAGTGGGGGCGATATTATCCAAGGTACTTTGATTGGCATCGCAAAAGAGGATGGCTGCCTTGAGTTTAGATACAACCACGTGAACAACAAGCATGAAATTAGAGGCGGAAAATGCATTTCTGCCCCTGAAGTTCTACCAGACGGGCGAATTAGACTGTACGAGAAGTGGCAATGGTTAGATGCTGACGCTGCTGAAGGAAGTTCCGTTATTGAAGAAACGGTCAATTAAAAGGGTCCAGCTTATAACAGAAAGGCAGGGGTAAGATGAATAACCTATTTCAAGCAGCTCAATTCAGTTCATACAAAAGCTTAAAGGATCTATTTGAGACAAACATCACTGTAAGCAGCATTGCAGAATCTATACAGTTTTGTGAAGAGGAAGATGATGCCATCTCCATTAAGGAAGAAATGTTCAGAACTCATTTTGATGTACTGGGTGTAAAAAGAGGCAATGAGATCGCCGGCTTTATTGAACGTGATACATTGTCGGCCGGCCCTGTAAAGGAATATATGAAAAGCTTTACCTCAAAGGATCTGATTTCTGATTCTACGCCTCTCATTCATCTGCTTCATATATTAAAGAACAGCAGACGTGTTTTCATCCTTGAGAAAGCCAGGGTAACCAAGCTTGTTACGTATTCTGATTTGCAAAAAGCGCCCGTAAGAATGATTATTTTTGGCTATATTACTTTATTGGAAATGAAGCTTGGTGAAATCATTACTATTCACTATCCTGGTCAGAGCTGGAAAAAGCTTATAAGCCCGGGAAGATTGGAAAAAGCCGTGGAGCTTTATAAGAACAAAGTGGAGAAGAATGAGGACTTAAATTTGGTCGAATGTTTGCAGATTAGCGATAAGCTTGATTTAGTATTCGTGGAGGATGAGAAATTAAGAACCATTTTCTCTGTTCCATCCAAGACAGCCGGAAGAACGATTGCAAAAGAAATCCGCAGCTTGCGGGATGAACTCGCTCATGCAAATGAATTGGGGAATGGACTAGCTTGGATAAAAATTATAGAGGTATTGAAAATAATTGAAGACTTTTTGGAAATCAGTGAAGCTGTATTTTATGAATAAATAAGATCAGATGGACACCGTATTTTAGAACAAAAGAGAAATATGGTGCTTTTATCATTGATAATCTGCAAAGAGCATTAACAAACAATGCCTTTCTATTGATTGTAAGCAATTGTTCCTTAGTAGTATAGGCAAGAAATCAAGGAATATTATGTTAAACCTTTTAATATGAAGGGATCGAAGGCGATTTGAAAACCTGTCCAGTTTAGGGCAGGTTTTTTTATGAAGGCTCTTTTCTAAAAGATTGTTGTTTTGAACAGGGGGATAAGAGATAACCAAGGTTGGTTGATTGGAGCGGAAGGTGCGAGACTCCAGCGGGAGGAGTGGGACAGGTGAGACCCCACAGGTGCTGCGCGCCGAGGAGACTCACCGCCCGCCCCGCGGAAAGCGAGCATCCTGGAGCGGAAATCAACCGTTAATCTCTTATTATAGCAACAAAGTTTGCGAAAACAGCCTTAATTTAATTCATGTTTATTTTTCAACAAAATAAATCAAAATAAGTGGGTAATAAAAAAACGATAGAGGGGGTTTTTTCCGTGTCAAAGAAAAATAATACACCATCAGGTCAAGTGGACCAGAAGAAATTAGTAGAAGACAAAGTGGAAGCTGCCAGAAAAAACAACTTTGAAGAGGATCATGTACGAAGAGTGACCTCTAATGGTGCACAAGGACAATAACTCTTTAGGTAGTTAGCGAGCTCAATTCGTTTTTACCCTTTTGTATCGCCAAAGGAAGTGTTGGCGGTACAATTTTTTTAATATAAATACAAGTTGACAGGTCGGAATAGTAGGTAATATAATGTATCTAATAATTTTTTTGAGGGAGGAACAATGTGATGAGAGAATTTTACCCAGTTATGGACGGTGCGGAGTCATTTTATTTAGAAGGCAATGAGGTCGGTCTCTTACTCACACATGGTTTTCTTGGGACTCCCCAGAGTGTCCGTTATTTAGGAGAGTCATTTGCAAAGCTTGGGTATTCGGTTTTTGCCCCAAGGCTTAAAGGCCATGGCACCCATTATAAGGATATGGAAAAGACGACCCATCAGGAATGGTTTGCTGAAATGGAAAAGGGTTATCTATTTTTAAAAGAACGGTGTTCAGCTGTCTATGTAGCGGGACAATCGATGGGCGGTGCCCTTGCCCTTTGGCTGGCGAAAAAATATCCTGAAATAAAGGGCCTGGTATTAATAAATGCTGCCTTAAAAGTACCCTCCTATGACGATCTTATTGGAAAGACAAGTCCGCGATATCTAAATGAGGGAACACCTGATATTAAACGTGAAGGGGTAAAGGAAGTAACGTACGGGAAAGTTTCCATTCGCTCGATTCATGAATTGCAGGAGATAATGGCAAAAACCTCCGCCATTTTGCCCGCTATTAAAAATCCGGTGCTTTGCTTTAAATCCATTGAAGATCATGTGGTTCCTGCAGCATGTACGGATTACATTGCTGAGCATATTGGATCTGATCAGAAGGAAGTTGTACCGCTTCACAACTCCTATCATGTTGCATCAATGGATTATGATAAGGAGAAAATTATTGAAAAGACGCACAAGTATATTCAGAAAATGCGAATAGAAGTTTTTACTTAAAGCAACCGGCTTGTCCTTTTTATGGCAGGCTTTTTTTGTAGGTGAAAATTAATCGTACAGATGAACTTTATATAATATCGGTCACTGAGACGGATTTGCTTTTCTAAATATCCTCACCGCTCTGTTTGAATTTAATCAGCGTGTGAATAACCAGCTCGAGATGGGAGTTTGTTGAATATGGCGGATCTGGTATTCAGGGTAGCATTCATTCCTTTCTTAATTGTAAAATAATACTATATTGTTCCTGATAAAATCGGGCTGAAAATGGCAAGCTCCATTATTTATTTTTTTAACAGAGGGAGGGATGGCTTATGAATGTATCTGAATCAAAGAGTCTGAGAATCAAGCAGATCCACTTTTTAAATGGATCCCTGCTGTTTTTCTTAACAATTGGTTACTTTGTAACGAGTTTCATAGATATCACATTCACCCAAATGTTTCTTTTCCTCGGAGTTATCATATTGATTCAAGCTATTGTGGGATGGGTAAAACGCAATTCCACTAAATCCTTCTTTTCAGTCGTTGAGCAGATTGCCATATACGAAAAAGAAAGAATGGGCAGTGAATGGGAAAAACAGCGGAAGTCTAGGAGTATTTGGAGTTTTATCATGAGTGTCTTACTATTTTTTAATGCATACGTTCTGAATCGAACAGGTGAATTTGTTAAATTTGATCTTACTTATCTATTTTTTCTTGCTGCAGGCATGCTGGTGGTCATGAACATAAGCTATATTCTGCATAGCCGGAAGGTGGATGATGCCCGAGCCAAATCTGATTTTAAGGGATATACCAGGAAAATGAATCTTAAGAGCATTGTGATAGGCAGTTTATTTGGAATCATCCTATTTATATTTACCATAGTTTATGTCATGTCGGGGTATTAATAATAGCTTGTCCTATTATAAGGGCATGTTTTTTTCTATAGAAAGATCAAAAGCACGGATAAATCCTTTTGGGGACGGATTTATAAGATAGATAAAGCTTTTTAAGCTGCCTAAATCCACTATCAAGGCTGGATTAGATTTGAAACTTAATACCCGTACCTTCGTATAAAGGAATAAATCACGTTTTTGCAGAATATAACACTCATCATTTACGGGGAATGAGATGATCGGATGAAAACGAAGAATAAATTGTCTCGCATGTATAAAGTGCTTTCTTTGGCATTCCGTATTTTTGTGCAAATTTATTGGTATAAGTGGACACGGAAGCCTGAGACACAATGGGAACAGCTGTGGTCCAGCATTGGGAAAAGAGTTCGGCATACGCTTTTCGAATTGGAAGGGCTGCTTATTAAGGTTGGCCAGTTCATTAGTATTCGTTCTGACCTGCTTCCAGATGCATTTATTAAGGAAATTCAAGATCTGACAGATCAGGTGCCAGCTTCTGAATGGAGCAAGATCCACGGGATTTTGAACAATGAATGGGGATCAGAGCTTTCCAGGAAGGTGCTGGCCATCGAAAAAGATGCCATTGCATCAGCTTCGATTGGAGAGGTTTATAAAGGGGTTCTGCAGGATGGTTCAGCTGTAGCCATCAAGGTTCAGCGTCCGGAGATTCAATCAATCGTGCAGACAGACTTTCGGACTTTAAGCATACTGATTTGGTTTGCAGATCATTTTGTACCGATTCCAAAAGGGTTTATAAATCTGAAGATGCTGTTTCAGGAGTTAAAGCAGGTCATTGAGCGGGAGCTTGATTTTACAAAGGAAAAAGAAACGCTCCTTTATTTTAAGGAACGCTATAAAGACAGGGATATTGTAAGGATTCCTGCCGTTTATCCTGAATTATGCACGTCCAAAGTGCTTGTAATGGAATGGGTGGAAGGAAAAAGGCTCATGGATCAACACGCAGTAGAACAGCTGGAGATATCACGGCAGGGTTTGGCACGCCGTCTCCTGGAAGTGTTTCTGCCGCAATGGCTTGAGCCCGGTATGTTTCATGCCGATCCACATCCAGGCAATGTCCTTGTATCAAGGGAGGGGCGCATTGTTCTCCTTGATTTTGGAATGGCAGGTGAAATCTCCAAAAAGGATGCTGCGGCTTTTCAAAGCTTGATCGAAAGCTTTCTCGCCAAGAACCATTCTAAAGCTGTCGAGTGCTTATCCCAATTAGGATTCTTGCTGCCTGAAGCAAATACAGGAACGATTGAAAAACTTTTGGCTGAATGGACGGCATTTGATTCTGCCCAATTAAAAGAGATGGACTTAGTTGCACTAAAATTGGAACTAAATGATTTAATTGCTGCACTTCCGGTCCAAGTGCCAACCCGATTTGTTTTCCTCGGACGTTCTTTTATCACGATCGAAGGAATTGTTCGAAATCTCGCACCGGAGGAAGAACTGCTTCATTCAGGGAAACCTGTCTTCATGGAATGGCTGAATACACAGGGAAACAAATGGTCCTTTATTTGGAGGGTTATTCAGTCGCAGCCACTATTTAAATTTTTTCACACTGCTGCAGAATTTTTAGACGCACCGCGAAAAATGGAGCAGCTGAAGGAAATCGAGCAGAGAAGAGCGTTTCAATTTACAATCTATGAAAATCGCAAGAAGCAGCTTTTTCAACTAATGATGCTGGGAGCAGCCGGAGCGGGTGCGGGCTACTATTTGACAGACGGGCTGATATTGCAGCTTTCGTTGGGGGTAACGGTATTTGCTGCGGCTGGCTATGGGGTGTTCAGTTATAAGTTGGGAAAATGGCTTAAATATATGCCGGAAAAACGGCGTTAACAGCGGAATTTGCCAGAGTCAGGTATTCTGGCTCTTTTTTTGCATGATGAATCCAGCTGTATATTATGGTAAAATAATTAGTTAAGTCATTAAACTTTTTTTATGGCATCGGCAGAGAAGAAGGGAGTCATCATCGTGCTATATAAATTAAATAAACAACTGGAAAAAATGATGCCGTTGATCACTCCAACAAGTGTGTTTTTTGGTGTTTTGCTGGCTGGGTATCTTAAGGATTATTCCTATATCATTCCATGGGTTTTTGCTTTTATGACGTTTTCCGGCAGTCTAAACTCCAATTTCAGTTCACTAAAACAAATACTTCATCATCCGAAACCGCTCTTTCTCATCGTCTTTACGCTGCATATCCTGATGCCGCTTTTCGCATGGAGCACGGGTCACTTGGCCTTTGGAGATGATCCCTACACCATTACCGGCCTGGTGCTGGCAATGGCGATTCCAACAGGAATTTCGAGTTTCATTTGGGTGTCTATTTATAAAGGAAACATTCCGTTAACGTTATCTATCATATTAATAGATACTTTTTTATCTCCGTTTATTGTTCCGCTGACCCTATCGGTATTTTTTCAGACCACAGTAAACATTGATGTGCTACCGATGATGACTGGACTTTTCTGGATGGTGGTGCTGCCTTCTTTCCTGGGTATGATTTTAAACCAGGTTACGAAAGGGAAGGGTGCTTTAATTTTAAGCAGCCGTCTCGCCCCATTTTCAAAACTGGGAATGGCCATTGTAGTCATGCTTAACGGAGCAGTCGTTGCCCCTAATTTAATAGAGGTTAACTTGAAATTAATCCTAATCGCCATCACTGTCTTTTTTGTTGCCTTCATGGGTTACTTACTATCCTTTATGATCGGTAATCTGTTAAAGTATGACCGTGAAACCACAGTGGCTGTCACATTTAATGGAGGAATGAGGAATATCAGCATAGGTGCAGTAGTGGCGGTCACATATTTTCCGCCGGCCGTTGCCGTTCCGGTCGTACTCGGCATGTTATTTCAGCAAGTACTGGCCTCTCTTTTTGGTGTGATCATCAAGCGGCATTTTAGCAGAGAACTGCTGCAGGAAGGGCATTCCGTTTAATAAGCAATCATCTATCAATTTTCTATTAAGGGGCAGGGAAGGCGGGAAGGAGCCAGGCAAACTGGCTCTTGTTCCGTTCACAGATGAGAAGTAAAATCGGCACAGAAAATTTGGTATTGGCCTCAAAAAAGTGCTATCCGCACATAAATTTTTTTATCCGCACATAAATCCTTGCTTTCCGCATAAAAAATTTTTTTATTTGTAATTAAATGGGAGCTTTCAGCACATAAATAACGATTTTTATCCAAAACAGCCATTTTGCATGCCAAAAAGAAGAACAAATATGCTTTTTTTCGTTATTTTGAATAAAAATAGGGCGAAAATATGATTTATCTATAATTTAAGCGGGTAGAATATCGAGGAGATATGGAGTATTATTAAGCAAATAGGCTTATTTTCGGAATTTGAAATTATCTCGAAAAAAAGTTATAATAAGTCGTTGTTAACATTACTGAGGGGGAAGTTTTTTGTCAATCGAAATAGGCAGTAAAGTACAAGGAAAAGTAACAGGCATTACAAATTTTGGAGCTTTCGTTGAATTGCCTGGAGGTACAACAGGTCTTGTTCACATCAGTGAAGTAGCGGACAGCTATGTTAAAGATGTAAATGACCATTTGAAAGTAGGCGACGAGGTTACTGTAAAGGTGCTTAGTGAGAAGGAAGGGAAAATTGCCCTTTCCATCAAAAAAGCAGTAGACAGACCTGAAGGACAAACTTCATCTTATTCACAGCGCCCTCCGCGCCAGGGAAGAGATGATCGCCGCGGCGGCGGTTCCAGAGATTTCCGGTCAAAGGGAAACTTCAAACCGAAAGAAAGCTTTGAAGATAAGATGGCTAAGTTTTTAAAAGCGAGTGAAGAAAATATTTCTTCATTGAAGCGCAACACTGAATCAAAGCGGGGCGGCCGAGGCGGAAGACGCGGCTAGTCAGCTCCCTTTAGATAAAGGCAAGCCCGTTTACAGGCTTGCCTTCTTTGTCGTTTAGATTTCTATGATGATAGGCAGGATCATGGGCTTCCGTTTTGTTTGGGTAAACAAATACTGGCCCAATGATTTTTTGATGCTTTGCTTGATGACATTCCACTGGCTTTTATCCTGTTCCGGCAGTTCGTTCACTGTTTTTTCGACAAGCCGGTTAATTTCTCTTAACAGGTCTTCTGATTCTCTTGCATACACGAAGCCGCGCGAAATGGTGTCAGGCCTCGAAATCATTTTCCGCTCACTTTTACTCATCGTTAACACAATGACAATCATGCCATCCTCGGAAAGCTGCTTGCGGTCGCGCAGCACAATGCTTCCAATATCTCCAACCCCCACACCATCTACATAGGTATCTCCTGCAGGGATCCTCCGGGTTTGCCGGGCAGCTCCGTTTACGATATCAACAACATCGCCATTTTTTATGATAAAAGTATGGCCTTTTTCCACGCCCACAGACTCCGCCAGCAAACGGTGGTGATGCAGCATTCTGTATTCCCCGTGAATGGGAATAAAATATTTTGGCATCATCAAGGTAAGCATCAGCTTTAAATCCTCCTGGTAGCCATGGCCTGAAACGTGCATGCCCGTAGAGCTTCCGGAACCGTAAATCACTCTTGCGCCAAGCTGGAAGAGGTTATCAATGATTTTCGAAACATCCCGCTCATTTCCTGGAATAGGAGATGCGGCTAAAATAACCGTATCCTCAGGATGAATCTCTGCATCGCGGTAATTTCCAGTTGATAGACGCGATAACGCAGCCATCGGCTCTCCCTGGCTTCCTGTACAAAGAATACATACTTTTTCAGGGGGCAAATGCATGGCTGCTTTAGGGTCGACCAGCATTCCATCGGGAACATTTAAGTACCCGCGCTCAATGGCCACATCCACCACATTCACCATACTGCGGCCAAGCAGCACCAGCTTGCGGTTTGTTTTAATCGCAGCTTCTACCACCTGCTGAACACGGCTCACATTGGAAGCGAAAGTAGAGATGATGATTTTTCGGGGAGCTTTCATGAAGGCCTCTTCAATATTTTCCCCGACTATCTGTTCAGTTGGTGTCGATCCCGTCCGCTCCGCATTGGTGCTTTCAGATAAAAGAGCCAGGACGCCACTTCGGCCAATCTCCGCCATTTTATGAATATCCGAATGCTCCTGATTCACAGGAGTTAAATCAAATTTAAAGTCCCCGGTGTGCACGACACTGCCTTCTGGTGTTTGAAAAACAATTCCGAGGCAATCGGGAATGCTATGGTTTACTTTAAAAAAGCTCACGCCGATTTCGCCAAAGGTGAGATTGGATTCTGAATCGATGCTGACAAGGTCTGAATCTCCAATCAGCCGGTGCTCTGTCAGCTTTAATTCAATCAAACCAAGCGTAAAACGGGTCGCATAAATCGGCATATTAATCTTTTTCAGCAAATAAGGAACCCCGCCGATATGATCTTCATGTCCGTGCGTAACGATCAAAGCGCGGATCTTGTCCCTGTTTTCCTCCAGATAGGTAATATCAGGGATAATTAAATCGATTCCCAGCAAGCTTTCATCCGGAAATTTTCCCCCGGCATCAATCACAATGATATCGTCGCCATATTCAATCACATACATGTTCTTACCAATTTCATTAATGCCGCCAAGAGAAAATATGGATAATTGTTTTCCGTTTGACTTCATATGCAGGTCCTCCCACTCGAATGATTTTTCTTAGCATTCCCGATTAGGGGAGGTTTATAAGAAATTGATTAGATTGGGAGGTCTCTGCAACTATTATTACTTATATTCGCTAACCCTTTCACAAAATATTAAAAAGATAACTTACGTTGAAGTGCTAAAGTTTTTATTGACATAAAAGTCACCAGGATGCATAATATTTCTAATTATATGGAACGCATGAATAAAGAAAAAGTCATGACAGGGAACCAGTAAGTAGAACTCAGGCAAGAAGAGAGCAGGATTCACCGGCTGAAAGATCCTGCAGCCTGCAAAACTATTGAACCTACCCCTAGAGCTGCCTGGAAAACCTGGCCGTTCTCCTGCGTTAAAGGAGTTTTAAAGCGGGCACTCGTGTGTTAAGTGCCAATCAAGGTGGTACCGCGAAAGACAAAGCTCTTCCGTCCTTTTTACAGGGATAGGAGGGCTTTTTTATTTGATTGGGTGGTGGAAAAAGATGAAAAAGAAAAGAATAGTGGTCAAAATAGGAAGCAGTTCACTGACGAATACGAATGGCGGTCTTTGCATTGAGAAGCTTCAGGAGCATGTGGCAGCACTTGCCCAGCTTAAGAAACTCGGGCATGAAGTGATCTTAATTTCATCAGGAGCTGTTGCGGCAGGCTTTGCCGACCTTGGCTATCCGTCGCGCCCGGTAACCATTGCCGGAAAGCAGGCAGCAGCTGCAGTCGGTCAGGGACTTTTGCTGCAGGGTTATACAGAGGAATTTAAAAAACATGGCATTGTTGCCGCGCAATTATTGCTGACTAGACAGAATTTCCTTCATAAGGAGCAATATCAAAATGCCAATGCCACATTGTCTGAGCTTTTGAAGCGTCATGTCCTGCCGATTATCAATGAGAATGATTCTGTTTCAGTGGAAGAATTAGCGTTCGGGGACAATGATATGCTGTCGGCTTTGGTCAGCGGTCTGGTTCAGGCACAGCATTTAATGATCTTGACTGATGTGAATGGCATTTATGATTCAAATCCCCGCAATAACCCACAGGCCAAAAAATACAACTTTATCGCTGAAATTTCGGAGGATATGATGAAGGCTGCTTCGGGATCAGATTCAAAAGTGGGAACCGGCGGGATGGCGACGAAGCTTGAAGCAGCTCGTACAGCATTGGCTTTGGGTGTGCAGGTGTTTATCGGGGTAGGAAGCGGACCAGATAAGCTGGAAGAAATTCTTAATGGAAAAGGGGATGGAACCTATATCGGCAATCCTGCACAGGCGAGTGTAAAGACATCAAAGCAGTGGCTGGCGCTGCATTCAGTTCCAAGCGGAAAAATTGAAGTCGATCAGGGTGCTGCGCAAGCAATTTTAAGACAGGGAAAAAGCCTTCTGCCTGCCGGTGTCACGAACATTACTGGCCATTTTTTGGTTAATGATGTGGTGGAGGTTGTTGGTCCGAAGGGAGATATCATCGGAAGAGGCCAGGTTAATTTTTCATCAGATGAATTAAGCGAGATTAAAGGGCTGCCGAGTGCTGAAGCCATGCAGATTGCCAATAGTCACCGCAGTGTGGTCATCCACCGCGACCAATGGGTAAGCCAACAAAGGAGGGAGACGAGATAATGGAATTAATTCAAAAAGGGGAAAAAGCACAGAAAGCAGCAGCTTTACTGGCGAAAATGACAACCTCGCAGAAAAATCATGCACTTAAGCTGATATCCAGCCAGCTGATGAAGGAGAAGGATTTTATTTTAGAGGAAAATGAAAAGGACCTTGCTGGTGGAAGAGCAAGCGGCATGAATGATTCCTTGCTCGATCGGCTGAGATTGGATGTAGCGAGATTGCAGGATATGGCTGATGCATTGATTCAATTGACAGAACTGAATGATCCCGTTGGAGAGGTTTTGACAGAGTGGGAGCGGCCGAATGGACTTTCGATTTCACAAGTCCGCGTTCCGCTTGGTGTCATCGGCATGATTTATGAAGCGCGTCCCAATGTAACGGTCGATGCATCAAGTTTATGTCTAAAAACCGGAAATGCTGTGATGCTGCGCGGCAGTTCAACGGCGATTCATTCTAATAAAGCCATTGTTAAGGTCATTCATCATGCATTAGAAAAAAGCGATCTCCCTGTTGATGCAGTCCAGCTGATTGAGGATACCAGCCGGGAAACAGCGTCCCAAATGTTCAAGCTGAATGAATATCTTGATGTGCTGATTCCGCGCGGCGGTGCAAAGCTGATTAAAACAGTCGTGGAAAACTCGACCGTGCCTGTTTTGGAAACAGGTGCAGGCAACTGCCATGTTTTTATTGATGAAAGTGCTGATAAGGAGATGGCCATTAACATTGCGCTTAATGCGAAAACACAGCGTCCGTCAGTGTGCAATGCATGTGAGACGATTCTGGTTCAAAAAGAATGGGGAGCCTTGCCTGAGCTTGTGGCTGCCCTGCAGGAAAAAGGAGTATCCATTCATGGTGATGAGAGAGTTCAGGGAAAGCGGATCATTCCGGCCACCGAAGAAGACTGGGCGACAGAATATCTTGGCTTGGAAGTCGCTTTAAAAGTGGTGAACAATGTAGATGAGGCCATTTCGCATATTAACCGGTACGGTACCAAGCACTCTGAAGCCATCGTGTCTTCTAACCTGGAGAATGTTGATAGATTCTTAAATGAAGTAGACGCTGCCGCCGTTTATCACAATGCCTCAACCCGCTTCACAGATGGATTCGAGTTCGGATTCGGCGCGGAAATCGGCATCAGTACCCAGAAGCTCCATGCCCGCGGACCAATGGGACTGCAGGCCTTAACATCGACCAAGTATATCATCAAGGGGAACGGGCAAGTGAAGTAAATGCCTTTTGCTTTTTAGAAAAAAGTATTGGCTGTGGCAAATAGAAGAGCTAGAGAGGTAGAATCATTATTAAAATTTTATAATGCGGTTAAAATTTTTAATGCAGACATATAATTTCGCAGCTTGTAAGAAATGTTTCCAGGCTGGTAGTGAGGATATGGACATATATTTGCCTTTTAACGGATTTTTTTTAACATTAGGTCTAGGGTCAAGATTGATTTCTCTTCTGGGCCTTTTCGTTTTGGCTCTTTTCGTAAAAAGTTTGTTGCTTTTCAACTGCTAACTAAGTTTAACCAACTGAGTTGATTGTAGCGTAGGGCGCTTGACTCCTGCGGGAAGTGAGGGAAGTGAGAGACCCCACAGGCGAAGCCGAGGAGGCTCTCATTCCTCCCCGCGGAAAGCAAGTGCCTGGAGCGGAAATCAACGGGCAAAGTTTGTAGTGAAACAAATCTATTAAAAACAGTCTTTCTAAAAGGTTGTAGATAGTTAATAAAGAAGTTGAATGGAACTGAAGGTGCTAATCCTGCGAAAATGCATTTGCATTTCCTTCGTGAGTTGATTATTTGAGGTTGATTATTAAAAGCCCTGCGGGAGCTGCGGGACAGGTGAGACCCCACAGGCGCTGAGCATCCTGCAGCGGAAATCAACAGGCCCATTTTACAGAGCCTTGCAATAAAGCTTAAAGAAGTCTCTCCTATTTTTATTGGTGTGTCCTATAAATGAATGGTAAGATAAATTCAGGTGAATGTGATGAAGATAAAAACGTTATTTATTGCTCCTTATCCCGCTATGATTCCTTTAATAGAGGAATGCAGAGGAAAAGAAGATGATTTGGATATTAAAATTGAAATTGGAAATCTAAGAGATGCTCTTCCATATGTAAAAAATGCTGAGACAGATGGTACTGAAATGATTATCAGCCGCGGCGGTACAGCAAAACTTATTGAGCAGGAGACAAATATTCCTGTTATTGATGTCCAGTTATCCGGATATGATATGCTCCGCGTGTTAACGCTGGCCAATGATTTTCCAGGCAAAAAGGCCATTGTGGGGTTCTCAAACATTACGCTCGGTGCAAAAACGATAACTGATATTCTGGAGATCGGAATTGAGGTCTTCACGGTAGCGAAGGAAGAGGAAGTTGAATCACTGGTCTTTGATCTGAAATCCAAGGGCTTTGAACTAATTATGGGTGATGTGGTTACAGTAGAAGCCGCAGCTAAATTTGGGCTTGAGGGAATTCTTATTCAGTCAGGCAGAGAAGCTATTTTTGATGCGTTTTATAAAGTGGAGTCGGTATATCATTCTTTTAGAAAAAAGCAAATGGAAAACGAGCTACTTAAGACACTCCTTAAGGTAAACACAGAAAACATTTTAGTAACAGACAGCCAGGGAGAAAAAGTATTTGAGCAATGGAATACTTTCTCCTCGCCTCCGATCCAAATCAGCCAGTTAGGAGCCTTGGTTCATCGGAGAGAGAGCCCTGACTCTGTTGTGACAATGAAGGGCACAAATGGAGAAGATCTAAAAATAAGGGTTTGTCATTTGAAAATAGGAGAGGATAGCTTTACTCAGTTCCTTATTTCAGAGCTTGAAAGTGAGAAACAGGCTTCTTCTAACCTGAAGATCGAGGCGGTGCCGCAGCTGCCTATGATCATTCAAGAAAGTGAGGCCATGAAGGATTGTCTGGCGTCAGTTTCTGCAGGCAGTTCCCGCAATTTTTGGGTTTTAATTGGATCCGCGGGTACAGGAAAAGGTTTAATAGCGCGGTATATTCATTACTTAAGATACCAGGGAAACGGGTTATTCGCGTCCATCCATGCAGAGGAAAATGTGAAGATGCCTGTTGCATTTGATGAAGACACCCGAACCATTTTTATTGATGGCGCCGAAGAAATCTCACTCAAAGAACGGGCAGAATTGCTAAAGCAATGTAAACAATGGACTCAGGAGGGAAAAGATGTCATTCTTTCCCTTTATGGTGAAACTGAAGATTTTCATGCCATCATTTTTGATGACGAAGTGAATCGTGTCTATATCCCTTCATTAACCGAACGCAAGGAGGATATTAGACCAATGACTGCTTATTTTATCGCAGGATTTCATCAGCAATTAGGAACATCTGCTATAAAGATTAAGGAAGAAGCCTTTGAACTTTTGGAACAATATCACTGGCCCGGGAACGCTGCAGAATTAAAAACCTTTCTGTATGACGTTGTAAAAGCTGAAAAGGAATATACGATTCGGAAGGATTCAGTTGCTAAGCAGCTGGAACGAAAGCAGCAGCGTCCAGCTCAATTTGAAGAAGGATTGTTATCGGGGACTCTTGATCAAATTGAAAAACGTATTATTGAAGCCGTGATGGAAGAGGAAAACCAAAATCAAACAAAGGTGTCTAAACGGCTTGGCATCAACCGTTCTACATTATGGAGGAAGCTGAAACAATAATGTTCAGCTTCTTTTTTATGGAGTTATAACTAATGAATTAATGGAATTGTCCAGATATAATTGTTTTAAAATGCAACAATTTTAAGAGTGATAAAAAATACCAAACTATCACCCTGAAAAAAGTGTTGAATTTTGCATTGAAAGCGTTTAATATAAAACTGTAATCGTTTTCAGTAATGTTTAAAATTGAAACATAAATAAAGGGGATGTTAAAATTATGAAGATCAAAGCAACTCTTGAGCGAATTCCTGGCGGCATGATGGTTGTGCCGTTGCTAATTGCAGCAATACTAAATACCTTTGCTCCTAATTTACTTCGCATAGGTAACTTCACTGAAGCACTGTTTGTAAACGGTGCCTCTACGTTAATTGCTTTATTCCTATTATGTACTGGTGCTCAAATTAACGTGAAATCTTTTGGGGTTTCAGTTGGAAAAGGGGCAACTCTTTTAGCCACTAAATGGGTAGTTGGTGCGGCCTTTGGTTTAATCGCTTACATGTTCGCAGGCGAGAATGGGTTATGGCTGGGATTGGCCCCGATTGCGATCATTGCCGCCATGACAAACAGTAATGGAGGCTTGTTCGTTGCACTTGTAGGACAGTACGGAAGCAAGGAAGACCGCGCAGCCTATTCACTGCTTGCTCTAAATGACGGACCTTTCTTGACAATGGTAGCCCTATCGATCTTTGGTGCAATGGGCTTTGTTGATGGAATGTTCTCATTTCAATCATTTATCGCTGTATTGCTTCCCATTTTAGTTGGGATGGTTTTAGGTAACTTGGATGAAGAAATGCGCGTGTTCCTTGATAAAGGAAGTTCCATGCTAATTCCTTTCTTCGCTTTTGCCCTGGGTATGGGAATTGACTTTGGTGCAATTGTTGAAGGCGGATTATCAGGTATTATTCTTGGTCTATTAACCGTATTCGTAACAGGTACTGCTGGATATCTAGTGTTCAAAGCGCTTAAGTGGAACCCAATCGTAGGTGCAGCTGAAGGGTCAACTGCCGGAAATGCTGTAGCAACACCAGCGGCCATTGCGGCAGCAAGTGCAGGTTTTGCTCAGTATGCGGACCTGGCGACAGTCCAAGTAGCGGCATCCACTGTTACAACAGCGATCCTGCTTCCTCTATATATAGCGTTCCTGGTTAAACGTCTAGAGAGAAAAGGCTACGAATTTAAAGAAGGTAACATAATGAAAGTTAATGGCTAAGGATGTGGTTCTTGTGTTGAAAAAATTTGGCATCATTGCGGATGATTTAACGGGTGCAAATGATTCAGGAGTACAGCTGGCGAAAAAAGGGCTGACTGCAACTGTGGTAATGGATATTACAGAGAAAAATATACAATCCAATCCTGACGTCTTAATTGTTGATACCGATAGCCGCGCTAAAACACAGGAAGAAGCATATGAAGCAGTGGAAAAAGCTGCTTCTCTTCTTTTTGAACAGGGCTATGGCCATGTTTATAAAAAGGTGGATTCAACATTGAGAGGAAATATTCCCGCAGAGCTTGCAGCGCTTGAAAAGGTATATCTTCCAGACATCATCGTGATTGCTCCGGCATTTCCAAAAATGAATCGAACGACGGTTTCAGGCCATCACTATGTAAATGGCGTACTGATCACTGACACAGAATTTGGAAGAGATCCGAAGACACCTGTAACGGAAAGCTATTTGCCTGATATGTTAAAAAAACGTGCAGGAAAAGATTCAGCTTTGCTTGACCTTCAATTGCTTCGCGGTGAAAAAAACCTGATTTTAGAATTTATTGAAAAAGCCATTTCTGAGGGGAAAAAGTGGATTGTGTGCGACAGTGAAAGGGAAGAGGATCTGCAAGCAATCGCTGAGATTTTCTCAAGTTTGCAGAAAAAAATCATATGGACTGGATCTGGCGCTTTAGTTGAATATTTACCGGAAGCACTTGAACTAACTTCCCAGTGCGAAAGTGATCAGGTCGAAGTAACCGTTGAAAAAACTCTAACGATCTCTGGAAGTTTATCTCAGGTAACAAAAAAACAGCTTTCGCAAATAAAAGAACTTGAACAGTCCTATTTTGCAGAAATCGATCCTGTTCAATTGGTGAATAATACAATTGATATGAAAGAATTCATTGGCGGCATGAAACAGAACTTGGATAAAGACCATTTTGTTGTCTATGTGGATTCATCTGATCGAAATCGCCAGGCAGCAAGGGCAGCCGGTGAAGCACTTTGTTTATCGGGAAAAGAGATAGGCGAAAGAATTGCCACAGGACTGGGGCAAATTGCAAACGAACTGGTAACTCGCTTCCCGGAAATGAACGGACTGATTTTAACAGGCGGAGATATAGCAAAAGCAGCTTGTCTGGAATTGGGTATACATGAAATGGAGCTTCATTCGGAAGTGGAACCGGGACTTCCTTTTGGACGATTGTGCAGTAAGGATAAAAATTATTGGGCAGTAACAAAAGCCGGCGGATTTGGAAACGAGCAATCCCTGGTGAACGCTATACATTACATGACAAGAAAGGTTGAGTACAATGAGTCAAACTAAACCAGTAGTAGGCATCACAATGGGGGACGCAGCAGGTGTCGGACCGGAAATTATTTTAAAAAGCCTTGCATACGCTGAAATGTATGAAATCAGCAACCCGCTTGTCATTGGTGATCGTAAAATTCTGGAGCGTGCTAAGTCTTTTGTTAACAGCGAGCTTCATATTGAAGCAGTAAAGGCAGAGCAGCTGGATGAGCTCTCCTATAAACATGGGGTTGTACATTGCCTTGATTTAAACCTTCTGCCTGCCGATCTTCCAATTGGCCAGGTATCTCCGGAAGCCGGACATGCTGCTTTTGAATACTTGGCAACAGCGATCGAAATGGCGAAGGAAAACCGTATCGATGCTATCTGTACAGCACCTTTAAACAAAGAAGCATTGCAAAAGGGCGGCCATATGTATCCGGGCCATACAGAAATTTTAGCGGATTTGACCAATACAAAAGATTATTCCATGATGCTTTCTGCACCGAACTTAAGGGTCATCCATGTGACAACACATGTTGGCATCCTTGATGCTGTTAAAATGATTAACCCTGAAAGAGTCTACCATGTCCTTAAGCTGGCACATGACACGCTGAAAAAAGCAGGGATCGAATCACCTAAAATCGCTGTTTGCGGAATCAATCCTCATGCAGGTGAAAATGGCCTGTTTGGATATGGGGAAGAGGAAGAAAAAGTAGTACCTGGTGTGGAAAAAGCACAGGCAGAAGGCATTCATGCAATCGGGCCGCTTCCAGCAGATACACTGTTTTTTAGAGCTGTCCGCGGAGACTTTGATATTGTTGTAGCGATGTACCACGATCAAGGCCATGGACCTGTTAAAGTTTTAGGTTTGGATGCAGGTGTGAATATCACAGTTGGGCTGCCGATCATCCGTACAAGTGTGGACCACGGTACAGCCTTTGATATTGCTGGAAAAGGGATAGCAGACGAAAAAAGCTTAATGGAAGCGATGCGTCAGGCAGTAGAACTCGCTCCTAAGAAGTAATCGGATTTTAAAGAAACCCATCCATTTTGGATGGGTTTTTCGTATACCTTTGGGAGTTGGCGCAATAGTTTGCGTAAGTGATATAATGGTATAAAAGTCTGTTTTTTACGGTGATAATAGTGTTTTATTTTTCTTTAATGGCTCTTTTTTGCCTATTGGCTGTTTTGTTTATCGTATCCAGAAAAATGTATATCAGTACCTCGACCATGGCAGCTGTAATGGCTCTAGGGATTGTGACCCAGGGTGTATTGCTGAATTTTTTTGGTGTCTCTTTCTTTTTGAGCGGATTTGGCAAACTGCTTAGCATGTTGGATTTGGCTTTGTGGATAGCCTTTCTATTTTCTTTTAGCATGACGATTATAAAAGGGGAATTTAAAAATATCCACTATGCCAATCCGATTAATCGATTTGGCATAGGAACCTGGGTGGGAGGGACCTCTATTTGCGGAATCATTGTTTTTAAGCAATTTGGGAGTAGTTTTTTGGTTGATACTCTTGCCTTTTTGAATGTTGGGTTATGGATGTATTATGTGGGAATCAGCATTAAAAGTATTTTTGAGATCTTAAGTTCTGGAATGATCAACCGCGTTCACGGAATCTTGCTTCTAACTACAGTAAGCACACAATCTCTCGTTCTTCTATTTAATACTATTAACGATCATGTACCTGCATACATGAATGGCCTACTCATCATAGTTGGGTTTAGTTTTTATATCATTAGTGCCTTGTGCTTGTTCAAGCGCTATTCAACAAGCCATTGGTCAGTGACTGAAGATTGGAATAATACGAATTGTATTCTTCATGGGGCATTATCCATAACCGGGCTTGCCATGATTAAGTCCGGTCTGGTAAGCGGGCAAACGGCGGCGGGGTTCTGGATAGGTACTTTGATTGTTTTCCTATTTGTCGAATCCATTGAAAGCATAAGGTTAATGAAACGGATCAGGCTCTATGGCTTAAAAAAAGGTGTCTTCACGTATGATGTCACCCAATGGAGCCGGATTTTTACTTTTGCCATGTTCTTTACCTTTACCTATTTTATCGAAAGCAACACTCTATTAAGTATGAAGGAAGCTGTTTTACATCTGGGAATTTGGATGATCCTTGCACTTTTCCTAATCGAGCTATTTCTGAGTTTACAAAACTTAAAGAAAAGCCCCAATCAAACTACTGGTCAAATCTCGAATGAAAGCAATTCATCTATGTGAAAAAGACCCTTCCCGCTATTTAACCGGGCAGGTTCTTTTTATTTGGAGGGGATTTTTTCAGAATTTATATTCTTCTAGGTGATTTGATGCTAATATAATAGGAAAATGATAAAAAAGGACTTAATGAACTTTATGAGGAATCGAATGGGTCAAATTTTACTTGTGCTTATTTCTATATTGTTTACTTCCTATCAATCCATTTTTTCTGGTAAAGCATTTGTAACGATCGACTTTTTCATCTTCACCGTCATTGCCTGGTTTGTAGGATGGCAATTTGACAAAAGCAGATACTATGGGAAAAAAGCCAGAGAAAGTGAAAATAGCTATAAATTGTTATTGGAATCCATGCCGGTTGCCGTTCTTATACATAAGGATTTTAACATTTTATATGCAAATTCGGATGCCGTTTCTATGCTTGGAGTTGAAAAGAAGGACCAATTAATCGGAAGGCCGATTATGGACTTTATTGAACCTGATTATTTATCCCGCTTTCAGGAGAGATACCGGCACATAAAAACAGAAAAAAACCTCCTGAACGATACAGAATATAGGATTAAGCGGTTAGATGGAAAAATGAGATATGTTGAGGTTTCTTCCTTATATGTAGATTTTGAAGGGAACCAGGCTGTGCTATCCATAGGGACAGATATTTCTGATAAAAAAGAGCAAACAGAAAAGCTTCTTCAAAAATCAGAGAAAACTGCGCTACTGGGTCAAATGGCTGCTGGCATCGCACATGAAATCCGAAATCCGCTAACTTCGATTAAAGGCTTTGTACAGCTTTTTAAGTCCAGCAGCCAAAAAGAAGAATACTTTGATATTGTGCTATCAGAACTGGACCGGATAAATGAAATTGTTGGTGAATTTCTTGTATTGGCCAAACCGACGGCAGATATCTTTTCAGCCCAAAATATAAGAATACTAATCAGCGAAGTAATTACGCTGAGCAATACCCAATCAATCATGAACAATGTCCAAATCTTTGCTGAATATGATGAGGAATTGCCATTGATCCTTTGTGAAAAAAACCAGCTAAAACAAGTCTTTCTTAACATCATTAAAAATGCGCTAGAAGCTATGCCTGCTGGCGGACAAATAGAAATCAAAGTTAAGAAAAAAACAGACGGCACCGTTTCCATTCAATTTACTGATCAGGGCGTTGGCATTCCAGAAGACCGAATTTCAAGCCTTGGTGAACCTTTTTATACCACAAAAGAGAAGGGCACTGGGCTGGGTCTCATGATTTGCTATAAAATAATCGAAAACCATAATGGCCGCTTGACAATAGACAGCGAAGTGGGGAAAGGGACAAAAATTGAAATTGTTTTGCCTGGGGAGCAGCGGTCTTTCAATGATGGGAATGCGATACAAGTTCAAATTTAACAAGATAGTAAATTTATAAAATCGGTTAAGGAAATACAAAATCAAGCGTCTAATCCTGCTGTGGAGCTAGCAACACAGTTTGGGGCAGGCGCTTTATTTGTATATTCGTCATGTTCCAGAATCTCTCTTTGTTACATATTTCCACTAAAATAGCAGAAGATAATAAAAAGTCAAAGAGAAACAATTGAGGAAGAACCTAATGGATAATTTTCATTCGACCAATAAGGAACGCCGATTTAAGGCACATGTAAGTGCTTTTGGAACTACTCAGCTGCATTTGCGAAATCCTTATATTATTGCTTGGTGGTCAGCTGCATTTCCTGGATTTGGCCATCTCCTTTTATCGAAATATTTAAGAGGGTATGCACTTTTCCTCTGGGAAATTCTCGTTAATAGTATGGCTAAATTAAATCTCGCTATGGTTTATTCTTTTACCGGGAAATTTGAGATGACCAAGGAGGTTCTGGAACCAAGATGGCTCCTATTGTACATTCCTGTGTATATTTTTGCGATCTGGGACAGCTATCGAACTTCGGTTGATATGAACAAGGTATTCATGCTGGCTGAACGGGAAAATGCATCTTTTAATTCGTATGCAATCGGTGCATTTGAAATTAATTACTTAGATAAACGAAGACCCATTATGGCTGTATTATGGTCACTTTTTACGCCAGGACTGGGTCAGCTTTATATTCACCGTGTATTGACTGCGATCTTCACTATGGGCTTTATGGTGGTTTTTGTCTATTTTTCTAAAGTATTAGTCGCTATTCAGCTGCTTTTTTTAGGAGATGTTAGCCAAGCTACGAAGGTGATTGACCCGCAATGGTTTATGTTTATCCCTTCACATTTTGGATTTTCCATATATGATTCTTACGTGAATACAGTAGAAAACAATAAACTATTCGAGGGAGAACAAAGAAAGTATCTTAGAGAACATTATCAGCAGTATCGTGTCAAAATCCCGGAAAACAGCCGTTGAGGTGAAAAAAACTTGCAGATCTTTTCCACTTTTGAGCACTCAGGGTATCTGGAGTTAGCCATTACACATATAGAAAAAATAGGGATTACAAAGGAGAAGATTCTTGCAGTCCCACTGATTAATCGAGTCGAAGAAAGAAGGCTATTTGATACGCTTCATCGGGCAGATGGAATTAGTTTGTTTGATAAGGGTGCAGCTTTAGGAACTGCTTTTTCTGTAGTTGGTGCTAGTGTTGGTTTCATTTTGGACTGGGGTCCGGTTATTTGGGGTTTAATTGGAGCGGCAGCTGGCTTTATTCTTGGTTTTATCATCGATTATATTATTTTTAAAGTCGTACATAAAAGAACTGGGGTTGTAAAAGGAAAAAGTTCAGAAGTCGTGTTAGTGATTGAGTGCCCAAATGAGCTAGCAGAAAAAGTAGAAGAAATATTGTGGCAGCATTTGGCCTTAGGAGTGGCAAGAGTAACAGGTTGATCAGTGCCTTTAGGAGGAAGATCCAAAGTCCAAGAGCTGGGTATCGGAATTATGAAATTAAAAAAGGGCTTAGATTAAATTCTAAACCCTTTTCTAATTGTATTTAAATGCGTTCCCTTTTCATTAGGCTCTTTTCGTTTCCTATAGGCCTTTCGTACGGATTTCCAATTAGGAACTTTTCCTGAGTATAGGACAAGTTTGGTTCCGGGAAGGCTGAAGGTAAGGAGGCGATGTATAAATGGGTACCTTTGAAGTGTTATCTCTGATGATCAGTTTCGGTATGTTTGTAATCGCCATGCTTCAATTTACAGATAGAGACAGGGATTCTTGAACACGCTGCCTAAGCGTGTTTTTTCTTCTTCCGTGCCTTCATTATTTTGAAAGCTCCTCGTATTCCTCTTTTATTTCTTTAGCGGTTTTGTCGATTTCTTCTCCCCAATGGTCATTGACCGTATTGAACACGATGTTGCCTTTGGTATCCATTAAGGCGTATCCTCTGAAAGCGGTGTCGCCATTTTTCATATCCGTCCGTTCAATCAATTCCATATTAGGATCTGATACGAATGGAAGACTGTGGCCCATTTCTTCTTCAAGCGCATTATATAGCTCAAGCTGCTGCTCGGGCTGATCATTGCTGACGATATACATGTTCACGTCCATGCCTTCTAATTTACCCATGTTCTGATGCAACTCGACCAGTTGCTGCTGGCAGAGTCCTCAGGTGTAGGTGGTGATAAAAAAGAAAAGAGCTGGCTTGTCCTGCGGAAAAGTCACTTCATTGCTGTTCTGATCCTTTAAGGTAATCGGATCTTCGGCCTGATCCTGGCCGCAGGCCGTCAGGACAAGAAGAACGATTGCCATTAAAAGCATAAGTTTTCTTCGCATAATATCTCCATTTCCTTGTAAAGTTTTATGTAAATGCTCTTATCATTATGGCAATCTTTTTAACATTTCTCAACTAAGATGCCTTTTACCTTAAGGGTAAAGAGGGTACTTGACTAGATATAAATAGAAGGTAATTTGTAAAGGCTCTTCTGGTTGTTATTAAATGGATTTTGCAAATAAAAAAATCGATGAATATATTTGGTTGATTGGAGCGCAAGGTGCGAGACTCCAGCGGCAGGAGTGGAACAGGTGAGACCCCACAGGCATTGTGCGCCGAGGATGCTCACCGCCCGCCCCGCGGAAGCTTGAGCATCCTGGTGCGGAAATCAACCACTCCTCACTACTAATTTAAAAAGCAACAAAGATTGCGAAAACAGCCTTTGTAATAGGTAATAGAAACTTGATCCAAAATTCCTCAAATTTAGTTCAATCGCAGAACCTTCACACTTTTTTCGCGAAGAGGATTAGCATGATTCTTGTGATAATTTTAACTAGAAATACAAGCAGAACAGAGTGAAACCATTTCCAGCTTTCTTGGAATTGCAGTGTATTCGTTTTCTTTTCAAGGAAGATTTCATAAAGTCCTTGAGGCAAGCTGAATAATATAAGTTTTTTCAGAATTTCTGGAAAGCTGGCTTTCAAGGTGGACTGGCAATACCAAATGGATAAATAGGGGCAGACAAAAAAGTCATAGGCAATATTTATTTTTGTCAGACGAGGAAATAGCCTGATCGGATATTTCACTTTCCCTGTTCTGACAAGGACACTGTCGAAAAAATAATTGACCAGGCAGCTGGCTAAAAATAATGGCAGCCACGTTTTAGCAGAAGGTTTTTTAAACAAGGTAGGAAAAGATAGGATTCCAAAAATAATGCCGGCTATCACGATTATACGTGCAGTCATAACAAACACACTCCTTATCATAAGAGTGTGCGTTTTTGGGCTTATTTATTACAATGGGTTATGTAAATGATGGGATTCTCTAGAGGATGTATTTGCTTCGCTGTACTTTATAGATTAGCTGATCGAGCTTTTCACTGTACATGAGCGTTTCTGGATGTGACAATCCCTTTCTTTTTCCTACAGAAATCATCTTTTTGCGCAGATCATCGATTTCAATATGAAGTTTTTTAATAGTAGTCGAAGTCGTGGTCATATATTCGGCTCCTAATCCGGGATTGATAAATTACTATATTCTATTATCGACAAATTAACCAGCAAATAAACGGATTCGACAAAACTTATAAAAACATTACATTTTTCAACAACAGAAGCCATTTGGTAAGGATGCACTAGGACCTTTTGTTTGTATTAATATTCTTGTAATCTATTATTCTTCCACATTTTACAATAAGTTATAACCGGCTTAACACTTCATCTCTATTCTTAATGTGTAGCAAATTAAGAGACGGGAGATGGGGAATTTGAAGAAGAAAATGATTTCAGTAATTGGTACAGTTGTAATTGGGCTTAGTGCTACTGTTGGGGGAGGAGCGGTGATGGCAAAAGATAAGTATAAAGAAATCGTGAATGTTTCGCACCGCGGGGCGTCTGCTTATGCACCAGAACATACATTGCCTTCCTACGAAATGGGTGAAAAAATGCATGGTAATTATATCGAAATTGACCTGCAAATGACGAAAGATGGACAGCTCATTGCGATGCATGATGTGAAGCTTGACCGCACTACAAATGGTACGGGGCTCGTAAAAGATTTTACCCTTGAAGAAATCCGGGAGCTGGATGCAGGCAGCTGGTTTAATGAAAAATATCCGTCATTTGCTAAACCGGAATATGAAGGGTTAAAGGTGCCAACACTTGAGGAGGTTTTTCAGAAGTTCGGCAAAAATAAGAGCTATTACATAGAAACAAAGTCGCCGGATGTGTACCCAGGCATGGAAAAAGAGCTTATCCGCCTTGTCGACAAGTATGATATTAACAAAGAAAAACTTCTTGTTCAGTCATTCAGTGCTGAAAGCCTAAAAGTGACGCATGATTTAGATCCATCTATTAAACTTGTTCAATTAATCTCTTATAAAACGAATGCAGCGATTACCGACGCAGAAATTGAGGAAATAAAGCAATATGCAATGGGTGTTGGACCGAACCATACTTACCTGAATGAAGTATATGTACAAAAGGTCGTGAACAGCGGACTTGAATTGCACCCTTACACAGTCAATGAAAAGGAAAGAATGAAGCAGCTAATTGACTGGGGAGTAACGGGTATGTTTACAAACTATCCTGATTTGCTTCATGAAGTGAAGAAAGGGAAATAATAGAGAATGGCCCCGGGGATTTTTCTCCGGGGTTATTGGCACTTAAATAGTGCTTATGAGAAAGAGTTCCAGTCTTATAGGTCCAGGAAGTTGCAAATAAAATACACAGAATATAAGCTCCTTCGCGGTATAAAAGTATGAAACTCTTTTCCCAACACCATAATAGTGTAAAATTGATATAGCAAAGTTTTAAAAAGGGCTTGAACAAGTTTTTTTAAAGTGATATGATTTTTTTGAAGTTAAGTTCATAAATCTGTCACATTTTGATTTGAGATAGCGAACCTGTCGTCGGTTAAAGTGTCACAAGATATGAAAACGATTAACTGTTGGTCCTTAAGTAGCGAATCCTGCTTGATCCTAACCGTCAATCTTTCTTCTGCACACACAAAAGTGTGAATGCCGGAGAGATTGGCGGTTTTTTTATTTCAAGAAACTTTTCCTGTAATCGTTTTACATACATAACCACAGGGATTGAGCTTCACAAGGTTCTTTTTAAAGGGGAGAGCCTATTTATTGAGGGGGAAGAGAAGTGAAAAAGACAAAAAATCGGTGGCTGATTGCCGCTTCCGCCGTGGGGATCCACATTTCAATCGGATCCGTCTACGCTTGGAGCAACTTCACCAATCCATTGATTGAGGAATTTGGCTGGACATCCAAGCAGGTACAATTAACATTTAGTTTGGCGATTTTATTTCTAGGCTTGTCTGCAGCCTTTCTGGGGCATTTCGTCGAAAAACATGGTCCAAGAAAAGCGGGACTGCTGGCAGCAGGATTTTTCGGAGCAGGTATGCTGGGCGCCGGTCTTGCAGTCAACCTTGGTTCCTTGCCATTTTTGTACATAACCTATGGCGTACTGGGTGGAATCGGTTTGGGAGTGGGCTATATTGCTCCAGTATCCACACTGGTAAAATGGTTCCCTGACCGCCGCGGATTTGCAACGGGCCTAGCGATTATGGGATTTGGTTTCGCCGCAGCGGTAGCAAGCCCAATTATGGACACACTTATTAAATCTGTCGGTACGGCTAATACATTCTATATTCTAGGTGCCGCGTACCTAATCATCATGGCATTATCTTCTTTATACTTAGAACGGCCGCCTGCCGATTGGGCACCAGAGGGCATGAAGGAAAAAGCCAAAGCTGGAAAAATCAAAATCAAACAGGATTTGGCACAGTTAACAGCGAATGAAGCTGTCAAAACATCCCGCTTCTACTATTTATGGATTATGCTATTTATTAACGTAACTTGCGGGATTGCCATCTTATCAGCCGCGAAGCCTTTGGCACAGGAAAGCATTGGATTAACAACAGCAGAAGCAGCAACACTTGTTGGTGTGCTGGGCATATTCAACGGATTGGGACGCCTGGCATGGGCATCCATCTCCGATTATATTGGCCGCCCGAACACGTATACGATTTTCTTCGTATCACAGATTGCTTTATTTCTGCTATTGCCTCACACAAAAGAAGCCATGCTGTTCCAAATTATGCTGGCCATTGTATACACGATGTACGGTGGAGGGTTTTCGTCCATCCCGGCCTTCATCGGGGATGTTTTTGGAACGAAGCAGCTTGGCGCGATCCACGGATACATCCTTACAGCATGGGCTGCAGCCGGGTTGGCAGGTCCAATGTTCGCTGCATGGATGAAGGATTCAACAGGAAGCTATGCTTCAAGCTTAACAACCTTTGCTGGACTTTTTGTTGTAGCATTAGTCGTTTCCATTCTAATTCGATTTGATATTAAAAAATTGCGCAAGCAAAATGAAGCTAATGAGCGATTAGCAAGTTAATTTGCAAGGCTGTTTTCGCAAACTTTGTTGTATTTAATAAAAATAGAGTAGTGGTTGATTTCCGCTACAGGGCGCTCGCTTTCCGCGGGGCGGGCGGTGAGCCTCCTCGGCGCACGCGCCTGTGGGGTCTCACCTGTCCCGCTGCTCCCGCAGGACTTTGAATAAGCATCCTCGAATATTCACCGCACGAAGAAAATGCGAATGCATTTTCGAGGATCGAGCCCCTTCCGCTCCAATCACCCAACCTTGTTTATGTCTTATAAACTATTCAAAAACAACACTCTTTTAGAAAACAGCCTTTTATGATTACACAACCAGGTCTGGCACTTGGCAGCGATCCTGCTAAAGACTAACCACCGAAGAATCCGCATCTCTTTTAGAGGCTGTTTCGCGGTGGTTTTTCTTTTTAATCAGGGCAGATGGGTTATTTTTGCACTATTAGCCCATATACAATAGTAAAAAGCTAATTTAACCATCGAGAATTCAGAGAGAGTTTTCTCTATAAAAATAGTAGGACTAGCATTAAATCTAAGGAGTGTTACGCGTGGGAAAGACGATACATCCAGGGCCACAGAAGAAAAAGGCTATGCCAGATCCAAAGCATTGGGTAAGCCCTGTGCCATTTGGGCTCGGTAAAATTAAGCCAAAGCATATGAGAGACACAGCAAAAATCCTTTGGGAAAACAAAGATAACCTCGGCTATGCCACCAATATTTTAACAAAAGGTGTTTGCGACGGCTGTGCGCTTGGCGTTTCCGGACTTTATGATCAAACTTTGAAAGGGCCGCATGTTTGTACGACTAGATTGAACGTTCTTCGGTTGAATACAGCTGGTGCAATCAAACCTGAAATTCTGCATGCGGATATTGATGAGTTAAGAAAATATGACAGCACGGAACTTCGTAAATTGGGGCGCATTCCGTATCCTATGATCCGCAGGAAAGGCGAGCGTAAATTCTCAAGAATTACGTGGGATGATGCGATGATTATGATCGCCGAAAAAATGAAGGTGCTTGATCCGAAGCAGTATGCATTTTACCTGACAAGCCGCGGAATCACGAATGAGTCGTATTATGTGGCCGGAAAAGTAGCTCGCTTCCTTGGCACTAACCATATAGATAACGCGAGCCGCATCTGCCATTCTCCTTCAAAAACGGCTTTGAAGCGTTCAATCGGGGTAGGAGCTTCAACAGCAAACTACCTGGACTGGATTGGAACGGACGTCCTCTTATTCTGGGGAAGCGTAGCATCCAACAGCTCGCCTGTTTCATCCAAGTACATGCTTGAGGCGAAGAAAAACGGCACTAAAATCATTGTCGTAAATCCCTATAAAGAGCCTGCGATGGATAAATACTGGATTCCTTCGAACCCGGAGTCCGCGTTATTCGGCACCAAAATTGCGGATGACTTTTATCAGGTAAACATTGGCGGAGATATTGCGTTCATGCACGGGATCATGAAGCACTGGTTTGACATGGAAAGGCAGCAGTACGGCTCTGCGATTAATCATACGTTTGTGAATGAGCATGTGAACGGCTATCAGGATTTAAAGCAGAAGGTGAAGGAACAATCATGGGATGACATTGTGGAATCATCCGGAGTAAGCAGAGAGCGCATTATTGAGCTTGCGGAGCTATTGGCAAATAGTAAAAATGCTGTTTATGCCTGGGCACTTGGCTTGACCATGCATTCTTTTGCAACAGATAATATTTCACAGGTTGCCAACCTTGCATTACTTCGCGGCCATCTTGGCAGAAAGCATAACGGATTAATGCCATTCCGTGGCCATTCATCTGTACAGGGCAGCGGAGAAATGGGTGCGGATCCGTTCGTTCTTCCTGGCGGAGACTTCTACGGAGACAATTTTACCCGCATCCAAAACCTTTGGGGCTTTGAGCTGCAAAAATGGCAGGGGGATATTGTTGGAGTAACATTGGAAAACATTATGCTGCCTGAAGATCATGAGCGCAAAATTAAGCTTTACTATCTTTCCGGCGGTAATTTCCTTGAAACGATGCCGGATCCGGACTTTATTGAAAAAGCATTGTCAGAACTGGATATCCGTGTCCACCAGGATATTATATTAAATACTTCCACTTTGGTTGACGCTAAGGAAGCCGTTATCGTTCTTCCTGCGAAAACCCGATATGAGCAAGAGGGCGGCGGTACTTCTACCTCGACAGAGCGAATGGTGTACTTTAGCCCTGAAATTGAGGGGAATAAGAACAAGGTGGAAGAAGCCCGTGAAGAGTGGAAGATTTATATTGATCTGGCAAAACGCGTAAAGCCTGAGACAGCCCATTTGGTTGATTTTAAAAATGCACAGGAAATCCGAGAAGAAATTGCGCTGGCCAATCCAAGCTATGATGGCATTCAGCATCTGAAGAAAGCGGGGGATGTCTTCCAATGGGGCGGCGCCTGGTTATGTGAGGATGGGATATGCCCGACTCCGGATGGAAAAGGCCATTTGATTACGGTAGATATTCCTGACCTTGGCAAAAAAGAAGGCCAGTTCATCGTTACATCACGCCGCGGAAAGCAATTTAACTCTATGGTGTACAAAGAGGTAGACCCGCTGAATGGTGCCGGCCGCTATGACGTATTGATGAACGAGGAAGATGCACAGGATCTAAGCATCGCTGAAGGCGAAGGAATTGTGCTCTATAATGGCTTTGGCGTATTCCAGGGAAGAGCCAAGTTCGTCGACATCGCCCGCGGCAACGTCGAAGTCCACTTCCCGGAAGGAAACTTCCTACTGCCAAGAGGACGCTACGAAAAGTTCGCCGGAATTCCAGACTACAATATCACTGTAACCCTGGAAAAAGCAGACCGATACAATGCCCGGAAAGATGTTCAATATAATGAAAAACATATTGCTGATGACGACATTGATGCACCTGCATAAGTGAGGAGAGATGGCTTTGGGCCATCTCTTTTTTTATGGGATTTTATCTGCATTATATATTTTTAATCTGCTTTAGTGTGAATTCTCTAAATCGGTTTGTTTATACGGTATTATCCAGTTATCCGAAAGAGCACGCATAAAAGTTTGCTCTTTTCCAGAATCCATATTGCAAATATCCAATTCAACGTATTTAGGCGTTAACCCAAAAATCCAACAATATCCAAAAATAGGCTTGTCCTTCTGCGACATCGCATATTTCCCTTCGTCTATTGTAGTGAGGTGAAAATAATGAAGAAAATCAAACAGATTTTTTCAGCAGGTATTATTTCTCTGGCGGTTATTTTTTCAGGGGGAGCAGTTATGGCGGATCACAGCCCAGATAAAGAGATGGTTGTGGTTGAGAAAGGAGATACTCTTTATGCACTTGCAAGAAAGTATCATATGAGTGTAGCCCGTATTTTAGAGCTTAATCATCTTGATGGCACCACCATTTATCCGGGGCAGCGCCTGATTCTTTCAGAGGATGAGGATGTATACCATAAGATTATGGCTGGCTCTTTTAGTAAAAAAGAAAATGCAGTAAACCGGGTTTCTCAACTGCAGAAAAAAGAGCTCCCAGCAGGCTTAAGCACGATAGTCATAAAAGGCAAAACGCATTACCGCGTACAGGCAGGTGCTTTTAAGAATAAAAAGAATGCCGAGAAGCAATTAAAGGCAGTGAAGACAGCAGGCATTAAAGATGCTTACATTCTCGCTGAAAAGCCGCTTCAAATTTTTGGCTTAGCACCTGGTGATGCTTATGAAGACATAAAATTCAGAATGGGCGAGCCGAAAAAGACGGAAACTCATTTGAATATTGAAAGTTATTATTACCAAAATGATGGAGCCGGAGTCAGGGTGACCAAGAATATGAAGGATGGCACCATTGGCAGTCTGGCCGTTTATCCGGAATATCTAAGCGAACGGATGTTTCCGGCCATGCCATTTACGAAGGAACAGGTTATAGAGGAATATGGCCAGGTAAACAAAACGGAGGCTGTCATTTGCTACGAATCAGCAAAGTGCGAGGAGTTAACCTACCAGCTTGATAATCATGAACTTAAAGTGCGAATAGATCGCGATGGCTCAACAGTTCAATTTTTGGAGTTAACCAATCTAATTTATCGCTAATAGCCAGTCGGAGGTACCAGAGCCTCCGACTTTTCTTTTGTAAAAAAAGGAATACGGCTCCTCCTTCAAGAATATTAATAAACTTAGGTCTTTTTTACTAATGGGAGGCATTTTAAATGAAACCAAAAAAATGGACATCCAACAAGGAAGACGGGGGATTTGGCACTTTAATTTTGGGCGAAAAGCCGGAACAGCTTCCGGAGAAAACATTTATTTCCCTCACAAGAGGCGAGGGATTAAATTTTGTACAGCTAGCGATCAATAATATTTTAACGCTGATGGTGATGAACCAGATGAAAAAAGCGCCAGGGCTTCTTTATGCAGAGTTGATCGGGGAGCTGAAAAAAGGCAGAGGCACCGGCCAGACGATGACCGTTTGGGATGGAAAGTCTATGCCGCAATTCCGTAATAGGAATAACCACGGTTTTGCGATGAAATTTTTCGGCTGGGTGATTCACCGGAAAAATACAAAAACCTATTACCTGACTTATTCAACAAACGGAACAATCCCCACAGTTTCGGAGGCAACAAAAATTGTAAAAGAATACGGCAAGTTTTATGATGGAGGTGTGCTGGCTAGGAAGGCCACACCGCCAGCTTTCGGGAAAGATACGAAGACCTCATAGGGAAAAAGCATTTTTCTGAAACACACAATTTATTATTGGCTGCATATTCATATACACCATGAAATTGATTCTTTCCGGAGATATTGAACCCAAACCCTGCCGTTAACAGATAAAGGAATTAAGCCCCTCGCTTCCGGCATCACCGGCAACGTGATTCTCATATATCTCTTCTTAACGGCCAAAGCTCCAGAAAACAAAGATCCTGGAGCTTTTTTTATTCTCTCATTTTGCTGCTGCTTTCTTTTTCAGAAGATTTCCGGATCAGCCCCATTATTCCACGCGTCATTAAGAATGTGGCTGCAATGGATGTAAAGCTATAAAAGGAATTCCAAGATTTTTTGTATGTAATTAATTGTGTTTTTTTCTCAAGGAAGTGTTCTGCTATCGCAGACGGAGCACTGAAAAGCAGGCATTTTATCAAAATATCCTTGATGCCGGAATGTCGGGTTATCTGATTGAAATAAACACATGTTATAGGGAAAATTAGATAACTGAACAATACGCTGACATCAAATGTTTTAAACAAATTGACCGGATATTTCAGATATCCTTTACGTACCAGTAGATTATCAAGAAATGTGGCGATATAGCTTTTTAAAAAGAAGATTAGAAGCCAGTCCTTTATTGGGGGTTTTCTGATAAGGTTAAAAAACAATGCTATCCCAATAACGAGTAATGACCGCAAAACACTTCTTTCAAATTTCCTGCCCAAATTAAATCCCCCTTATCTTATAAGGGTTATTCTGTCCCATTTTAAGGAGATTTTGTAGGAAATTTTTTAATTAGCTTAAGTGAAACAAATTCAGGAAATTATTACTATTGAATTAATGATAAAATTATTTTATTATAATAAAACAAGCTGCATTGTACGTAATCATAATAAAGTTTTAACCTTTAAGCTGTAATAGGGAGTTTAACATCGAAACAGGAATGACAAGCCTCCGTCTATACGACAAGGAGGACAGGCAGGAATGTTTTTGCAAACACCCACTTTGAGAAGTGGTGGTTTAAAACTTTCTTATAACCAGTTACGGCAAGAGCGGCTACATACAATTGTTCTCAAACCAGTTTCCAATCGGGGGCTGGTTTTTTAGTATTTATCAATTGATAATTGTTGAGATCATACTTCCCATTTCCATTCCTTTTCCTCTGTTCTGATTTAGAGAAGCAAACCTTGATTAATTTCCTTTTACCCCATAGATGATGCAGCCGACTCCACCCAGCACCCACAATATTTTTGCAAGTGAAACTTTGTCAGCCATTCCGGTAAGCCCGATTACAGTCGTTAAAAGGAGAACAGGCGGACCAATCAGGGCAAGTGAGCTGTTCATGATTAAAGCTTTTTCTATATCATTTATTCTTAATATTAAAAGGGCAACAAAGATTTCAAGGCTTCCTGAAACCAGACGCAAAAGCGCCATGGCCAGAATCGCCTTATCGAGAAAAATAAACATATTTTTACCTCCTAGACCATCCTGTCAATCATTATATGTCCCACCACTCATTCAAAGGACAAGTTTCCGTAAAATCTTTGAAAAATTCCTTATATTTCAAACATGTTACAAATGTTACAAGGTGTAATTTGCAGGAAAGTCTAAAACAGCATGAGATGCTCCTGAAGACATTCTGAATCAAAGTGGAGCTATTCCTTTCGAAACTTTTTCAAACAAGAATTTTCCTGCTTGGATGATGTCTAGGAGGAAAATTTTAGTTATTTGGCGTCTGTTTTTTTCCAAAAATAACCTGCTTTTAACCTGGCTGTAATCAGTGGTTCTGCCGTTTTTAGTACAATAAAAGGCAAGGGGGTTACGCGATGGAGAAAGATATTTTGAGTTATGATGATTTATTGGATATGCTGGATGATTTTTTAAGAGAGCCAAAGCCCTTTTGGGAGAGTTTTTATGAAGATCGCAAGAGAGACATTCCTTTTTTCAAGGTGAAAGGGCCTGATGAGAACCTGGCTGAGTATGTGGAAAATGGACTGAAGCCGCAAAGAGTGCTGGAGTTAGGACGCGGGCCGGGCAGGAATGCTATCTTTATGGCCCAAAATGGAGCCAGGGTTGATGCCATTGATCTTTCGGCAAAAGCAATAGATTGGGCTCGAGAAAGGGCATTTGAGGCGGAAATTGATGTTAACTTTGTCTGCACCTCTTTGTTTGACTTCAAATATGAGCCTCATACATATGATTTTATTTATGACTGCGGAATGTTTCATCATTTGCCGCCGCACCGCCGCCTGACGTATCGGGCAATCCTAAAAAGAGCACTGAAACCAGGTGGACAGTTTGGATTGGTTTGCTTTAACACAGATGGGGCATTGGGTACTTCGGACTGGGATGTTTACCGGATCGGCAGCCTAAAGAGAGGCATTGGCTATTCAGAAGAGAGGCTCAAAGCTAATTTTATGGAGGAGTTTGATATCATGCAGTTTAGGCGGATGAAAAAAATCCAGCAGCCTAGTGAAGTGTTCGGTGAAGATTTCTTATGGGCCTGTTTGATGCGAATTAAATGAGAACATAAAAACAGTGTCCGGAAATGGACACTGTTTTTTAATGAAAGCCTTTAGTCTTTTTTCCTCTTCATAGCATCGGCAACAAATTCAACTTCTGTTCCGACAATGATTTGTAAATTCGTTTTGCTAAGTTTCATTATGCCTTTTGCACCATGAGATTTCAGAGCATTTTCTTGAACTTTTTCCATGTCCTTAATGTTCAGGCGCAAGCGAGTCGCACAGTTATCAATAGAAGTAATATTTTCATTTCCGCCAAGGTCATTAATAAAATGGGCTGCCATTCGTTCATATTTATTACTTCCTTCAGGAGCGGCTGCTTCTGGAACCACTTCGTCCTCTGTTTCTTCTTCGCGGCCAGGTGTTTTCAGGTTAAGCGCTTTAATTAATCCATAGAAAATGACGAAATACAGGACCGCATAGATGGCACCGATTCCGAGCAGTAAAACAGGCTTTTCGGCAATATTAAAGTTCAAGGCAAAATCGATCGCTCCAGCCGAGAAGGTGAACCCATCGCGAATTCCCAATAACGTGGTAACCCACATGGATAATCCCGTTAACACGGCATGAACTCCATAAAGCAGGGGAGCTATAAACATAAATGAAAATTCAATCGGTTCTGTGATCCCTGTAAGGAAAGAGGTTAAGGCCAGACCGATAAACATCCCGGAGACTGCTTTTCTTCTTTCCGGCTTTGCCGCAGCGATAATGGCAAAAGCAGCTGCCGGCAGTCCAAACATCATAACAGGGAAGAATCCAGTCATATAGGCACCCGCTGATGGGTCTCCAGCAAAGAAACGGGCGATATCCCCATTAACCCCTTCAAATTCCCCAAATTGGAACCAAAACAGACTGTTTAATACATGGTGAAGGCCTAAAGGGATAAGCAGACGGTTTAAGAATCCGAAAAGTCCTGATCCTACAGCACCCAATCCAATAATCCAGTTCCCCAATGCATCAATGGCACCCTGGATAGGAGGCCAGGCAAAGCCGGCAATGGCTGCCAGAAGAATCATCGTAACAGATGTGATAATCGGCACAAATCTTCGTCCGCTGAAGAATCCAAGCCATTCAGGAAGCTTAATATCGTGAAAGCGGTTGTATAATAATCCAGCAATAATACCAGCAATAATCCCGCCAAGCACACCCATATTGATATTTTCATCAATCGCAGCTGCACCTTCTGTTAAAACTAGAAAGCCGATCGCTCCAGATAGGGCGGCAGCGCCGTTATTGTCTTTTGCAAATCCCATTGCAACCCCTATTGCGAAAATTAATGCCAGATTGGCAAATATAGCATTACCGGCATTAGCGATGAATTCTATGCCTAATAAATCTTCTTGTCCAAAACGAAGCAAAAGGCCAGCAGCAGGCAAAACAGCGATAGGTAGCATCAGTGCCTTACCAATTCGTTGCAAGAATCCTAACATGTGTATCTCTCCTTTATTAAAAGTAAAATGAAGAAAGCGTTTTATCGAACTGTCGTTATCATACCAAAATATTAATATAGTTGTCTATACCAATTCTAAAGAAATTATTTATTAAATTTAGAGAAAAATTTCATTAACATATAAAAACAGTTTGTCGGCTTTACTAATAAACGCATTATTGGTATAGACAACTATACTGAATGATGATACGATACATATCGTAAAAGGATGATATCTTTTTATCTTGTTTAAAAATATGGAGATATATACAAAAGCCAGAGTAATTTGAAAAGTTTTTAAAGGGATTAACCATACAACTTGGACAGAAGATAGTTTAAACAGGCTTAGCAAGGAGGAAAATGAATGATGAACATATTAAAAGTGAAAAACTATGAAGAAATGAGCAAAGCAGCAGCGGATCATATCATTAATAAAATCCGCCAAAATCCTGAAATTACGCTGGGCTTGGCAACCGGGGGAACCCCTGTTGGAACATATAAGAACCTGATACAAGACCACCTTCATAACGGTACATCCTACAAGAAGGTTACTACATTTAATTTGGATGAATATATCGGCCTGAGTGGTGAAAATCGCAACAGCTATCGCCATTTTATGAACTCGAATCTATTCGGCCATTTGGATATCCAAAAGCAAAAAACGAACATTCCAAGCGGAATTGCCAAAGATATGGAAGAGGAATGCCTAAACTATGAAAAGCTGCTCGAAAGCCATGGCGGCATTGACTTTCAAATTTTGGGTATTGGAAGCAATGGCCATATCGGCTTTAACGAACCAGGAACACCGTTCTCCACTAAAACTCATATTGTTGATTTAGCTCCTTCCACAAGGGAAGCGAACGCAAGATTTTTTTCAGATATAACCGAGGTACCAACCCAGGCGATTACAATGGGAATCTCAACAATTATGAAAAGCAGGGAGATCCTTCTGCTTGTATCCGGAGAATCAAAAAGTGAAGCAGTCCAGCAGCTTTTGTATGGAGATATAGATGAACAATTTCCGGCGTCTGTTCTTATGCTGCATCCCAATGTAAAATTGATCGCCGATGAAGCCGCACTTTCTGCTTCTAGAGTGAAAGTGTAAACAGGGGGTTTTTGATTATGCTTGAACAATATCTGAAGGAAATTAGAGGGCTATTGGATGTAATTGAAATAGATGAAGAACAAAGCTTGAAGAAAGCTGCAAAGGCTATTGCGGAATGCATCCAAAACAATGGGATTGTCCATGTCTTTGGCTGCGGGCATTCCCATATGCTCGGGGAAGAGCTGTTTTACCGGGCAGGAGGTCTTGCTCCCATCAACCCTATTTTAATTGAGGATTTAATGCTTCATAAAGGCGCAGTCCGGTCCTCTACTCTGGAAAAACAGAATGATTTTGCCGAACATTTTATGCAAAATGTTGATATACAAGCCAATGATGTGATAATCGTTGCCTCTACATCAGGCAGAAATCCAGTTCCAATCGATGTGGCAGAACGATCAAAAGCGAAGGGAGCTTTTGTGATTACTGTAACCTCCCCGCGCTATGCTGAAACTCAAGCCTCTCGCCACAGCAGCGGAAAATACTTATATAATACGGCAGACCTTGTCATTGACAATCATATTGAAGCCGGAGATGCACTATTGAAGGATCCTTCCATGGGAACCCGATTTGGATCCGCTTCCTCGATTGCCGGCCTGGCAATTGTGAATAGCGTAATGGTGGAAGCGGTTGAGATTATGCTTAAAAATAATTTTGATCCACCTATCTTCAAAAGCGGAAATGTCGATGGAGCGGAAGACCATAATCGGAAACTGGTTGAAAAGTATAAAAAGAGGATTCCAATTCTGGAAGGTTAACTGTGGCTGGTGATTGGATGATAACGAATATGAACATAATTCAAGCCATTGAAGAAGCCAGGCAAGCAATGATTGAGAGTATAAATTCTAATGGCATGGCAGATCGACAAACCTTGAAACTAAGCCAGAAGCTGGATGAGCTAATTTTTTATGCACAAAAAAATGCAACTCATAAGGAGAACACTCCATCTGCATTTCCAAAATAAAAGGAGACGCATTACCTGTATAAACGGCATGCAGATGTTGCTGCCTTTGTGAACTTTACGAATAAACGGTAAAAACTTGCAAAAGAACTTGTGAAGTTTTGCGAATAAAAGTCTGAAGCTTACGAACAAAGTGAAGAAACTTACGAACAAATCAATGAAACGATCAAATCAGTGAAGATATTCCCAATATTTTAACCTGAAAATGGTCTCAAACTTCAAGTTCGGGACCATTTTGTCATGTGCGGACCTTCCTCCAGGTGTGTTTCTAACGAACTGGTATACTAGTCGCCGCCCAATCAGCAAGGTGCTTAGAAGGTGTTTTTCTGCATATCTTTTCTAAAGATGTCTGAAAGGAGTGGTTGTATGTCCTATCATGTTCATCCGCCAGCCGGGCCAATGAATTTATATAGTTATTTCATCAGCTCAAACCCCTCAACAGCATTTAATCCAAATCAGGTTTGGCCACGGATTTCCAAACGCTCTTACTTAAGTCCGTACAGCTATGTGGCGGGTGATGTAACCATACAAAGAAATGTATTTGTTGCACCATTTGTCAGCATTCGCGCGGACGAAGGGAGTCCTTTTTACATTGGTGAAGGGACAAATCTTCAGGACGGTGTCATTGTCCATGGCTTGAAAAACCGATATGTAGAAAAAGACGCTAGTAAATATTCTATTTATATAGGAAAAAATGTGAGCTGTACGCATGGCTCGTTAATACATGGTCCTTGTTTAATAGAGGATAACGTTTTTATCGGTTTTCAAGCAATCGTTTATTCCGCCGTTATAGGGGAAGGGTCATTTATCTCAACGAATGCTGTGGTGACGAATGGAGTCCAATTAAGGCCACATAGTTTCGTTCCGCCGGGAGCCACCATTGATACCCAAGTTAAGGCCGATTCTCTTTCAGGTGTTCCAAAAAATGATGCTGAATTCGCAAAAGAAGTGCAGAGAGTAAACCTGGAATTTCCGGCTGCTTATTCCCTTATGTTCGGTGAGATCCGTTGTTCTTGCGGATTGTCCTGCAGCCGTGGTCGCCTGGACAATTTGACAGACAGCTGAAAGCAAAATCAGCAGCAGCTGCCAAATAAGCAGCTGCTTTTTTCTATTAAAGCAAAATGACCAAAATGTATTCATATAATTTTTATAAATGGTGCATCCTACCAATTGGAGGTGCAACTTATGAAGCCATTTTCACGGTCCATATTAATCATTATGATGATTCTTCCTTGGCTGACCATGCCTTTTATTAAAAAAAGTGAATTTAGAAGGTTTCTACCGGCAGCTATCTTAATGAGCATTATTACTAAGCTTTTGAACATAGTGGCATACAAACGGAACTGGTGGCAATTTTATACGAGCATTTTGCCTAAAGTAAAAGCTGAGACTGCTTTCATCGTTGGACCGTATTTTTTGGCATCCTTTTGGGTTCTAAAATTGGCGTATGGCAAATTTAAAAAGTATATGATTATGAACGGTGTCTTACATATTTTATTTGCATTTCCCGGAATTGCATTTTTAAAATGGGCGGGGATAGGGACGTTAGCTCGAGTCAATAATATTCAGCTAACAGGTATTCTCTTGCTCAGAGCCGTTTTATTATATAGTTTCCAGCTTATGGTTGATGCTGTTCGGAAAAGGAAGTCTGTTCATAAAAGATTTTTTTAACCCTATCTGGAGTACCATGATTTGCAAATAGACACTTAGATTTGCAAGTAAAATAAAAAAATTGTAAATATATTCCATAATCTGTAAATGAAGTATGAAATCTGCAATTATACTATTATGGACGGACCGCAAACGGGGTTCGGATACCAAAAAAACCGCTCTGGACGCGGATCCATGAGCGGTTTTTTCATCTTACAATGCATCTTTGATTACTTTTTTCGAGTAAAGCACGGATAGAATACCGAAAATCGAGTAAAGGACGGTGTAGAGCACCATGACTAAAATCATCGGCGTCCAAAGTTCACTTCCAAACATAAACCAGCCAGATTTAACTGCAAAAAAGCTGTGCATCAGTCCAATTACAAGAGGAATTCCGAAGTTAAAGGCTTGTTTGGCCTGAATGCCGCGCAGCAAATCGCCCTGCGTAAAACCAAGCTTGCGTAAAATGGTGTAGTTTGGCTTTTCATCTTCACTTTGGTCCATTTGTTTAAAGTAAAGAATACAGCCCGAAGTAACCAGGAATGTTAATCCAAGGAATCCGACGATGAACATCACTAATCCCATATTCATTTTTTGCCGGTTGCTCATTTCAAGCTGGGAATCTGCTCTTCCGATGAATTCTGTATTCTGGAAAAGCTCATTGGCTTTTTCGATCTTATCATTATCTATAAGATCGATGCCGATATAAAGCGAGTTTTCCAGCTGAATTTCTGGATTAAGGTCCTTTTTTAATTGCGAATATACCTCTTCATCCACGATCGCAACTGGCATACCGCCAGCTGTAAAATAATATGGAAGCACAAATTCATCATTTAATCCCAAATAGTTTTGCTCAATTGTAACTGTTTTCCCTTTTAATTCAATGGCTCCTGTATCCTTAAATGTCATAAATTTTCCAAGGATATCATTCGTTCCCGTCAGCATCGCTTCCTCAGGATCCAGGTCAATGCCGGGGATTGATTGTTCACTTACAAATGGAAGATACATAGTGCTTGCCTTCATATTCATTTCTTCCATATTTACATCCAGTACATTCGCCATGTTTGCTTCTATCTGGAAGGTCTCTATTCGTTGTTCTTTATAATCCAAGCCCTCGTTTTTAAGGATCTTCTTAAACTTAGCTGCATCTTCATCATCTGTCATTGTGAAGTGGGCAGGCAGGCCTTCCTGAGCTGATTTTTCAGCTGAATAATAGGATATATAAGTAAGTGACAATAACCCGATTGCCAAAGCAGATACAGTTGTAATAATGGTTAATAACAGTGAGTTTGATTTCATACGGAACATGATTGATGACAAAGAAAGTACATCATTGACATTTAAGTAGCCGTCTTTCTTTTTGCGGATCATGTTTGCAATAAAGCTGACAGAACCTTTATAGAAAAGATAGGTTCCGATAATGACCGCAGCCAGTATAAATACCATTGCCATGAATAGTTCATTCACGCTTGAAAGATCTCCGCCAAAGAGAAGGGTAGAGACGTAATAGCCGGCAAGGATCAATAGAATGCCTAGTACACCCATCAGCATTTCCCAAAAAGATATCTTTTTTGCTTTTCCTTCTGCTACTGAAACCACCCTGAAAAGGGAGAGAATTGTCTGCCTTTTTATAAAAGCAAAGTTCATCAGCATGATAAACAAATAAATCACTGAAAAAACAACAATTGTCTGTAAAAGTGCCTCTTCAGAAAAGTGCAATCCAGCGACACCTTCCACTCCAGTCATTTTAAAGAGAATCATAAGAATCAATTTTGAAACCGAAAATCCTATAAAGATTCCGATAACAAGAGAGCCGAAGTATAGCAGCAAATTTTCAAGGCTCAAAAGCTTAAATATTTCATTCTTTGTCATCCCGATCAATTGAAAAAGTCCAATTTCCTTGCTTCGCCTTTTAATAAAAATATTGTTGGCATACAGAAGAAAGATCGAAACAATCGCGACAAGCAGGATAGAGGCAGTCCTTAACGCGGCGGCGCCCTTGATAGAGCCTTTTGTTTCCGTCATCGCGGGATCGTACTGCAGTGTCACAAAAGCGAAATAGAGAGCCACACTAAAAACGAGTGCAAACACATAGAGATAGTAATTTTTAAGATTCTTTTTCAGATTGCGGAGGATGAGAGTATTAATGCTCATGCTGAACACCGCCCAATACGCCTTGCGTTTTCATAATATCTTTGAAGAAGGACTGTCTGGATTGATCGCCCTTGTTCAGCTGGGTATAAATCTGGCCATCTTTAATAAAAATAACACGGCTGCAGTAGCTGGCTGCAACTGGATCATGTGTCACCATGATGATGGTTGCGTTACGCATCTGATTTAAGTCGCTCAGTTTATTCAATAAATCGGAAGCTGATTTCGAATCGAGTGCCCCGGTTGGTTCATCTGCAAAAATGATGCTTGGTTCATGAATAAACGCACGTGCAGCTGAAGTCCGCTGCTTTTGTCCGCCTGAGATTTCATTCGGGTATTTGTCTTTCAGGTCGAATATGCCCAGCTCATTTGCAACATCTGCAAACTTTTCATCCGCTTCTCTTTTGGGCGTTTTGCTGATAGAAAGGGGAAGGAGGATATTTTCCTTTACAGTCAGTGTGTCCAGCAGATTATATTCCTGGAAAATGAACCCCAAATGCTGCTTGCGGAACTGGGCAAGCTGTTTATCCTTTAGACCAGTCATTTCTTTTCCTTCAATTTTTATTTCACCGGTGCTCACCCGGTCTATTGAGGAAAGAACATTAAGGAGAGTAGTTTTGCCCGATCCTGAAGCACCCATGATGCTGACAAACTCGCCTGCTTCAATCTGCAAATCGATGCCTTTCAAGACTTCCTGTTTATTAAATTTATTGCCGTAGCTTTTATGAATTTTATTGGCTTCAAGAACTATCATGTGTAACCATCCTTTTTTGAAATTTTTATAATAGGCTTTGTTAAAATTGTCCCGTTGATTTCTTTCAGACACGAGAACTGGCATGCGTTTTGGAAGCCTAACGGCGCTTCTACCGTATGAGTCTTGTTATTTCCTCTCTAATCAACGCGTGTGAGCATTAGCATAGCTTTATTATAAAAGTCTCTATTATTCAGTTCCTTCGAATGAGCGAACAAATAAGAAGAGCATGTGACATTTTTGTCACATGCCTGTTATGCTGACAAATTCGTTACGCTTCGGGAAGTGCAGTGTAAATGTCGCACCCTTTCCTGGCTGAGACTCCGCCAGTATATGGATCTTCAAAGGTTCTGCTGCTTTTTTCGCCAAATATAAGCCCATTCCAGTAGCAGCTTTGTCCTGATGGTTTACTGTTGAAGTAAAGCCTTTTTCAAATATACGCGGCAAATCCTTTGGATCTATGCCCCGGCCAAAATCCTGGACCTGGAGAACCGTTTGTCCGTTACGTTTAAAACTCGAAATCATGATTTCTGAGTGTTCACTGTATTTAACAGCGTTGGTCAAAATCTGCCGAATGACAAAACTGATCCATTTTGAATCGGTAAGAACTTCGGTTTCTTCTAATTCAACCTCGAATCCAACTCCTTTTTGCATACACCAGGATTGCAGAGATTTAATTTCGCTGAAAATGATTTCTTCTAAATTTATTTTTTCAATGTATAAATCATTCTCCATGAAAGGAATGCGTTTTCGATGAAGCTGCTGATCGAGAAGGAGGTGGATGCGGAGCCATTCATAGGTTAATGCAGACTTTAGTGTCTGGTCCTCCAGCCGGTCAATCATAAGGTGCATTGCTGTCATCGGGGTTTTGACCTCATGGATCCAGGACAGCAAGTCATCTTTTTCCTGCTCAAGCATCGTGCGGTTTTGAGTAATTTCCTGCTTAAACCGTTCAGTTTGACTTAGTAAGCTGCTTTCAACAATCTCTTCAAAAGGGCTTCCAGCTTCAGGGATGCTCGTTACATCCAAATTATTTTCCCGATCCTCCATCGTTTTATAAAATTTCGTTTCTTTTTGATACCGTAAAAGAAAGAAGATGATAAAAATCAGCAGCGATAAAAAGCTGTAATAAAGAAAGGGACGCAATGAAATGGCAGCGTCAATATACACGATAAAAGCTCCAAGAACCTGCAAAAACAAAAAGAGAAGAATCCAGCTCAGCCGTTCTCTGACATATCTGCTATACATGGGAGGTATCCTCTTCACCCGCCATATAGCCCTGTCCGACCTTCGTTTCGATCCTGCTGCCGAGTCCAATTTCATCAAGCTTTTTTCGCAGACGGTTCACATTTACCGTTAGTGTATTATCACTGATAAATCGCTTGTCATCCCAGAGGCTAATAATGATTTCGTCCCGGCTGACAATCTGGTTTTTACGCTCAATCAGCAATTTCAATATGTAAGTTTCATTTTTAGTCAATTCAATGCTGCCGGCTTCGTTTGTAACGGTGTTTTGATCAAAATCAACAGTCGCACCGCACCATGTCTTTAGCTTCACCTGGACCGCACTGTAATTATAAACGCGGCGAAGGATAGCCTGGATTTTCGCAATTAAGACATCAAAGTGAAAAGGCTTTTGTACAAAATCGTCAGCGCCAAGCTGCATAGACATCACCTGATCTGTCGGGTGATCACGTGATGACAGGAAGATGATCGGGACATTTGAATGAGATCGAATCATCCGGCACCAATGAAAACCATCAAATTTTGGCAGCTGAATATCAATAATGACTAAATCAGGATTTACGTCTGCAAACTCCTGCATAACCTTGCTGAAATCCTCGATTCCATAAACATCATAAGACCATTGCGACAGCCGGTCTTTAATCTCGTTAAAAAGGGAAGAATCATCCTCAATTAAAAGCAGTTTAAACAAAAAACTCACCACACTTTTGTTTGTTTCTAGGAATATTGTAAAGGAAAAGTTTGTTAATCGCTATAGTAGTGAGGGATTTTGGAGAAATGGAATGGCAGCAATGGACAGGTCCTTTTAAAATTGGCTATGTTAAATCGTTTTGTTGATTTTGGCAGCCTGTTGATTGGAGCTGAAGGAGAGAGATCCTCGGAAATGCATCCTTATTTCCTTCGTGCCGTGTTTTTTCAAGGAGTTTTATACAATTCCGTATTAGAAGAGCACTTGCTTATGATCTTTACACAAAAAAACTCTATACAAATGATTGTCGCGAGACTTGGAATTGAAGAAAAATCAGCTTCAAATTATTTGAAGCATTTAACCGAGGGTACTTCACTCCAAAATAGTACTTAAAGAGAAAATATTTTCTAGTATATAATTACAGATATAATCATGGACAAATGGGAAATACCTAGAACCACCATATCTTTATTAAAAAAGGTATGTTAGTTCTGGGTATTTTTCGTTCCAGGGGAGTTACTGTTTTGGAAGAAAAGAAAGTTTTTATAAGCTTGAGAAATTTATCCATTGCCACGTTAATCGGAGAAGGAGAATTTGACCACATATCCAGTATTAATGTATTGAGAATGCCATTTGAAAAAAAGTCATTATATTTAGCGGTATCATAAAGATAGCAATATTAATCCCTATATAAATATTGAATTAAAAAAGGGCAATTCAATATTCACTCGCACGAAATACTAGATAGCTTGTATTCTCAGTGGTATTCGGTCAAAAGAAAGTCTTTAGTTTGGTACTAGATCCGAATTTACTTACTCATTCAAAAGATGGAGTGAAGTGGATGGGGAAATTTATGCCGAAGTGGATGGTTATTTTTTATTATTAGTAAGTTATCATTTAGTTAAATTAGTTAAAAACGATCTATAAGTAAGTAGAGGTGTGCAGAATGAAAATTATGTTAGGTTTAGTGGGATTAATCTTAATTTTTGCTGTTGTTTCTACGTTGCTGCTGACTGGCAGATCAGACGAGAACTACGGTAGTTCGACTAGGAGAAATACAGCAAATTTAACTTTAATATATGTGGTGATTATATTCATTGCTCTCACTTCACTTGGAATCTATATTTGGCGGGCTTAATAAAAAGACTAGAGTGTAAGGGAGATGATGAGAAGTGACATGGGCTGTTTTAATTCCAATAATACTCGTTAGTTTATTAAAAATTGTTGTAACCTGTCTGCCAACGGGTACTGTCAATTGGTTACTCAGGAAATTTGAAACGCATTACAAGCTCAATGAGGAAAATGTTACGGTTACCTTTGGAGATAAGAAACTGGAAGGCGAAGAAAAAATAATGCTTATAAATCATTTTAACGATGGAATATTTATCAAGAAGCATTATATCCATCCTGGAAACGAGCAAAGCTACTTACACCCTGTGAACAGTGGAATTCCAATTGTAATTGACTATAAGAGGGGACGCCTGGATGTCATGCTATTCATCTACGCATACAATGACCGCATTGATGTGGTCAAACAGTACAAGAAAAAAGTCATCGCGTATAGTCTAATGTCGGAAAAACTCCAAAACAGTTTCCTGGCAGTACAAGCGAGTTAATGTCATAGAAAAAATAGAAAAAGACAGTCTTTGAAAGGCTGTCTTTTTCTGATGCAAAAAATTTAATTCTGAGAAGCAGCAAGGGCATCGGCAAATCGTTTGATTCCTTCATGAATGTTTTCTTCTTTTTCCCTGGCATATGTAAAACGGACAAAACCTTTCTCAGTTCCCATTGTGGTGCCAGGAACGTAGATGACTCCTCTCTTAATCGATTCTTCGAGCAATTGAATTTCATTGTAATCCTTCTTGATTCTGCACCATAGATGTATGCCGCCTTGAGGCACGTTATATTCAACTTGATCATGAAGAAGGGTCTGCAGACTTGTATCAATCTGCTTGCTACGACGATCTAATTGCTTAACTAAATGTTGAATATGTGATTCAAATTCTCTAGATTCAATAAAATCATTGGCAATCCATTGCGAATAGCTTCCATGTCCAAAATCGACCTGCTGCTTTGCATCCGACAATCTTTCAATGACAGATTTTGGCCCGATAATCCAGCCTATTCTTAGTCCTGAAGCAACGATTTTTGTCAGTGAGCTTATATATAAGACATTTCCATTTTGATCAAGGGATTTAAGGGTTTTCATTCTTTCACCTGCAAAAGAGGTTAAGCTATATGGATCATCCTCCACAATTGGAATGCCATATTCAGAAGACAATTCCAGTACTTTTCTTCGCTGGTTTTCCGGTAATAATGTACCCGTTGGATTTTGGAATATGGGATTTAAAAAGATCATTTTAATTTGGTGTTTTTTATATAATGCAGTGATATCGTTCGGATCGATTCCATCCTTACCTGTTTTTAAGTAATAGGTTTTGATTCCGGCAGATTTAAAGATGGGGAGGCTGTAATGATAGGATGGATCCTCGATCGCTACAGCATCACCCGGTTTTAGGAGACATTGAACCACAAGATGCAAGGCTTGCTGCGCACCGGAAGTAATCAAGATAGCAGAAGAGTCAATCTCAATGTCTCGAAATCTTTTTACATGGACAGCAAGAGTTTCTCTAAGAATTTCATTTCCTTGGGGATGGTCATATCCCAATGGGCCAATAAAGGTTCTGCTGGATGTTATTTCTCTTAGGGAAGATAAGGGAAAAAGATCTTGAGACAATTCCCCGCTGGCTAAATTAATCAGTTTGGTCGCGGCTAGTTCTTTATGGATTCTTTGTGTAACAGGCAAATTGGGCAAAAAGGAGCCCGCTTCAATATATCTGTTCCAACTCGGAATCCGTCTCTTTGCCAATCCCCAAATATCCTTGCTGATCGTTGTACCGCTTCCACGATTTCGTTCAATGATCCCATTGGACTCCAGTTCATCATATGCCGCAACAACCGTGCTTCTATTGATGTCAAACTGTTTTGCCAATCCTCTTTCAGAAGGAAGCGGCTTGTCCGGTGGAAAAGTGCCATCTGCAATCCCATTTTCAATATACAAGGCAAGCTGCTTATAAAGTGGTGTTTTCGACTTTCTGTCAGGTATCCAGTCCATTTGAAACAATCCTTTTGATAAAATAAATACCATTTTGGTTATTATATCATCCTTTCGTTAATCTATGGGACGAAGGGAGTTGTAGACTAGATATGATTGAAAAAAAGACTGCAGAGCTTTTTAAACTCTGCAGTCTTTTAAATATTGAATGATTCTTATTCGAGATTGGCATGCTTTCCATACATCTTAGTTGTATCCAACCCTTTTTTCTCCATGAATCTTAAGATAGTCGCATCATAAAAAAGGAGGAGGGTTTGCTCAAATAGTGAGCCCATAGGCTGTATCGTTTTATAATCGCCTTCCGATTGATCTTTAGGGGATCCAGGCAATTTAACTTTGATATCGGCTAATTGTCCAATTGTGGACTCAGGGAAAATTGTTACAGCTGCGATTGTTCCTCCAATATTTCTTGCTTTTTTCACCATGGAAATTAAGCTTTTCGTTTCACCTGAACCTGATCCGATAATTAATATGTCATCTTCCTCAAAGTTAGGTGTTACGGTTTCTCCTATTACATAGGCATCGATTCCCATATGCATCATTCGCATAGCAAATGATTTAGCCATAAATCCAGACCTGCCTGCGCCAGCAACAAAAACTTTCTTAGCTTCAAGAATTCCATTTACCAATTTTTCTGCTTCATCATCTGAAATGAAGTCAGCTGTCCGATTTAACTCTTTTAAGATCTCAGCTAAATACTTTTTCGTATTCATTAAAGAAATTACCCTTGCTTAATCATTTCTTGCATTGCGGCTACAGCGGCTTTTTTATCTGCTTGTCCAGTAATGCCTCCGCCCACAATGACAAGATCTGGCTGAACTTTCACCACTTCTGGCAATGTTTCTAATTTAATTCCTCCAGCAATGGCAGTTTTTGCATTTTTTACAACACTTTTAATGGTTTTCAGATCTTCAAAAGAATTTTGTCCCGCTGCTTGAAGGTCGTAGCCAGTGTGTACACAAATATAGTCTACACCCATCTCATCGACTTCTTTCGCACGTTCAGCAAGGTCTTTAACTGCAATCATATCAACAAGGATTTTTTTGCCTTGTTTTTTCGCTTCTTCCACAGCACCTTTGATAGACATGTCTTCTGCTGATCCAAGAATGGTAATGATATCAGCACCTGCCTCGGCGGCTTTCATTACTTCATAGCCAGCAGCATCCATGATTTTAAGGTCTGCCAAAACTTTTAGGTTAGGGAAAGCTTCTTTTACTGCTTTCACAGCATGAAGACCTTCATTAATGACTACTGGAGTACCGATTTCGACTACATCGATATGCTCCTCAACTTCCTTTACAAGCTCAATGGCTTCTGGAATATTTACTAAATCTAAAGCTAATTGTAATTCCATCTATATTCACTCCTGTTAATTTTTTTTTGTATTCAGCAGTTTAAAACCTAATACGGCTAGATTTTTTATCCTAATTGGGTATTACTAGTATTACAGCTTGAATCAGGTGTTTGCTGCTGAACAATTGCTAGTATATTACGTATGACATTATATTAAAAGTACGCACTTTTATTTTACATAGTGACTAAAAGTATACTATTGGTTATAATTAGGTCTGGAGGTGGTTTCAATATGTCACGAATGCAGGATAAAGTATTTAACTGTGAAAAAGAATTAACCCTTTCGGTTATCGGCGGTAAATGGAAAATGCTGATATTATGGCATTTAGGCAAAGAAGGAACAAAACGATTTGGTGAATTAAAAGCTCTAATGCCCGGGATTACGCAAAGGATGCTTGTTAACCAATTAAGAGAATTAGAAGAAGATTTAATTGTTAAACGAGAAGTCTATCCAGTCGTTCCTCCGAAAGTGGAATATTCTCTGACTGAACAAGGAAGAACTTTGATGCCTATCCTGGATGCCATGTATAAATGGGGTAAGGATTATATGGAGACGGTCGTGGAAAGTTCTCCTGCAACGAATGAATCAATTAAATAATAAATAAATGAAAAGACTTATATGGATCTGTTAAGCCAGGGTAAATACTTCTCCCTGGCTTTTTTGTATTAAAAGAGGAACGTATCATACTTATTACTTAGTATACTTTTTATCACTATATAATTTTTAGGGCACTAATTAAATAAAAAGTGCGTACTTTCAATTGATGTTTGTAGGTTATATACTAGCTTCTGTTGCTGTAAATGAATGCAAAAATGATCAAAGGCCTTTTGACTGGGGCATTCAAATATTAACTAATTTGAAAGGGTGAAGAGTTTGTCAGGTTTACAGGCCAAGCATCATAAGGTTTGCATAAAATGTATGTCATTTTCTTCTAATTATGATGTATGTCAAAAATGCGGAAATACGAATTTGATGGACCTCAAAATCACAGTAAAAGCCGGATTAAATAAAAAAACGGCAAAGACAGGGGCTGGCTAGTAATAAGTCAGCCAAAAAAAGCTCAATGGGGAGGAAGAAAGTATGGATACAATGACATTTGTCTTGTTTGGCGCAACAGGGGATCTAGCTAAAAGAAAAATATTTCCTGCATTTTATAATTTGTTTTTGGATCAAAAATTGCCAGATACCATTTCTATCATAGGTGCTGGAAGAGGCAATATGTCCGATAGTGCTTTCCAGCATTATGTGGAAGAGGCAATAATTACATTTTCAAGACGCTCAATTTTGGACTGCAGCAGCCTAAGAAAATTTATAGAATCCATCCGTTATTGTTCATTAGACGCTGTGAACACCAAAGATTATAAAGTGCTGCTCCAAATGGTTAAACAGCGTGAAGAAGAATTGAATATACCGGAAAATCGCATGTTCTACCTATCCGTTGCTCCAGAGTTTTTTAATGTAATAGCATCGAATATTAAAGTCAGCGGGTTAGGCTCTGCAAAGGGATGGAAACGGCTGATCATCGAAAAACCGTTTGGACATGACTTGAAATCGGCACAAATGTTAAATGAAAAACTATGCAAATCTTTTGAAGAAAAGGAAATTTATCGCATTGACCATTATCTAGGCAAACCAATGGTTCAAAATCTGGAAGCTTTAGGATTTGCCAATCCAGTCCTTCAATCTTTATGGAATCATCAATATATTGCGAATGTCCAAATTACTGCCAGTGAAACAATAGGGGTAGAAGATAGAGCTGGTTATTATGACCAAGCAGGAGCGCTCCGAGATATGTTTCAAAATCATATGTTTCAGCTGCTGATGATGACTGCGATGCAGATACCTAAAAACATTAGTGCAGAAGGCATTCGTTATGAAAAAAAGAATGTAATGGAAGCTCTTCGGCCGTTAAAGAAAGAAAATATAAAAACCAATGTGATTCGCGGACAATATGGTCCAGGGGAAATACACGGTGAACCAGTGCTAGGGTATTTAGATGAGCCTGGAGTTGAAGCGTCATCGGCAACTGATACCTTTGTCGCGGCACGATTATGGATTGATAATGATTCTTGGAGTGGTGTACCTTTTTATATCCGTACAGGAAAAAGAATGAGAGAAAAATCTACAAGAATAGTAATTGAATTTAAAAATCCTTTAAAGGATAGGTATGGAACTCAAAGAGAAGGAACTGCTCCAAATCTATTAGTGATTGAAATCAATCCGAACGAAAGTGTTTCACTACAATTTAATAGTAAAAACCCTTTAAATAATGGAAGGATTGAACCGGTTTATGCAGATTTTTCAGCTAAAAGGGAAAATATACCAGAAGCTTATGAGATCCTGCTTTATGATGCAATGCGAGGTGAATCCACCTTTTTTGCGCATTGGAATGAAGTAGAAATGTCCTGGAAATGGGTTCAGTCTATTTTAGAAGCAATTGAAGAAAACTTAGTTCCTCTTCATGATTATCCATCAGGTTCAATGGGGCCGGAATCTTCTCATCAATTATTAGCTGAAGATGGTTTTAAATGGTGGTAAGAAGCAACAAATCTAAGGTTTAAAAGTGTAAAATATTTACTAATTTGGGGGTAATATTTATGAAAGTCGGTTTGATTGGTCTAGGTAAAATGGGATTAAACTTAGGCAAGAATTTAATTGACCAAAAACATGAAGTGGCAGCCTTCGACTTAAACAAGGATGCAGTTGAAAAAATGAAGAATTATGGAGTACAAGGCGCTGCCAACTTGAAAGAACTGGCTACATCCTTAGAAAAACCTAGAATTTTATGGGTTATGGTGCCTCATAAAGTGGTGGATTCAGTGATTGATGAAATAATACCATTTTTGGACAAGGGTGATATTGTGATTGAAGCTGGCAATTCTCACTATAAAGAATCCATTTGCCGTTACAGCAAGCTAAAGCAACTTGGCATAAGCTTTATGGACGTAGGAACTTCCGGCGGTATGGAAGGCGCCCGCAACGGTGCATGCTACATGATTGGCGGGGACCCTGAAGCGTGGGAGGTTGTTGAGCCTCTATTTAAGGATACAGCTGTAGACAATGGTTATCTCTATGCAGGAAAAGCAGGCAGCGGTCATTTCTTGAAAATGGTCCACAATGGGATTGAATATGGAATGATGGCAGCAATCGGGGAAGGTTTTGAAATTATCGAGAAAAGTGAGTTCAATTTTGATTACGAAAAGGTAGCAAAAGTATGGAATAACGGATCTGTTATTCGTTCATGGCTCATGGAATTAACAGAACGGGCCTTTTCAAAAGATGCCAACCTGGATGAAATCAAAGGAATCATGCATTCTTCCGGCGAAGGCAAATGGACCGTTGAAACCGCTCTGGATTTGCAGGCTGCCACACCGGTCATAGCCATGTCACTGCTGATGCGATACCGTTCATTAGACAATGATACTTTTACTGGTAAAGTGGTAGCTGCCCTCCGCAACGAATTTGGCGGACATGCAGTGGAAAATAACTAGCTCTATGTTAAAAAAATTCTTACAAATAAAGGGGTGAACTTTATGAATGTATTAGATTCAAAAATCATTTATACCCAATACGGTATAGAAACCTATATGGATATGGTGGGAAAAGTGGAGATAAAAGATATCCGCTATCCTTCAGAGGCAGCTCCATTTTATGAAATAACGGTCGGAGTAGAATATTTTCTTATGATAGTGAAAAGAATTATTTTAAGATCCGAATGAATTCAAACTTAAATTTGATTTCACTTATGGAAACAGAAACTGAAAGCTTGTTCGCTGTGAAAAATGAATTTGAGAGAGAGGCAACAAAGGAACTAGTCGGTGAATGGCTGATCAAAACAAATGCTTTTAGACTAGCCATAAAGAATCTGATAGAAGAAAAGAAAATGGAGAACGTTCATACTGAAGAAGACATTCAAAAGGTACTGGGAACGGTAAGATATTTGGAGAAAATACTTAATATCCAAACAAAAGATATTTTAAGGGCTAAGTTTGTAAGAGAACTCAAAATGTGTTGTTAGATAGAATACCCTTTACATCATTTACTCAGAGAATAATTTGAAGTGAAACACTCTGGAAGGAAGTCCAGAGTGTTTCTTTGTATTTATTAACTCTTAAATCAGACTAGGAAAAATTAGCGGTGGCATTGGAACTAGTTAAACGTCTTGGAACAGATCATATTGATTTGACCTTCTGCGATGGAAAGGAATTGTTCATTGGCATAACCATTGAAGAAACCTTCATACTTTAAGTAGTTCAGTTCAGCATCTTACTTATTTTATAATATAGCGCTGACAGGGGAGAAAATATTATACATTTTTGGAGGCTATGACGATACAGCTTTCATGGAAGGGTACATTAAGAATCATTTAATAAGGATTTAATGCCTTTAAAATAATTTATTCATAAATAAATATTGACTTACTAAACTGTAAATATTAATATTACAGTATGCTCGGTACCAATAAAGCTAACTAAATATAAAGTATTTGGTCATTGTTAAACTAATTTCAAACCTTAACTGTAATATTTTGGTTACATTCTAACAGTGTTAACCTATTGGGATAAAACCCATTATTACAATATATAAGCAGCATGAAAATAAATGAAGGAGTGAAAAATATGGTAAATTTATATTTAACATCAAGCTGCGGTTCCTGCCGAAAAGCAAGGGCCTGGCTGGAGGAACATCAAATTGATTATATTGAAAGAAACATTTTAACGGACCCGCTTACAGTGGATGAGATTAAATCGATCTTACGTCTTACGGAAAATGGCACAGAGGAGATCATTTCAACTAAGTCTAAAGCTTTTAAGGAGCTGAACGTAAATATTGACTCCCTGCCGCTCAAGGAATTGTATAAGTTAATAATGGAAAACCCGCAAATGCTGCGCAGGCCAATTATCCAGGACGAAAAGAGATTACAGGTTGGCTTTAACGAGGAAGAAATCCGAAGTTTCCTTCCACGTAAATTTCGTACCTTTTCATTTAATGAATTACAAAACTTGGCCAATTAAGAAATACAGATAGCTTCAGGTTCGATTTCTTGACAAGAAAATCTGTAACATCTAGTATTACAGTACGTACTTAAACTTAGGATTAGTTGTCATCAGCTATCAACTCTAGGAGGCAGGCCATGAAGAGCGACTTTACTCTTGCCATTCACAGTTTAACTTATCTTGCGCTGCAGCCGGATCGCATGTCTACAAGCGATGCTATATCAGGAAGTGCAGGTGTCCATGCAGTCCGGATTCGTAAAGTCCTGAGTTTGTTAAAAAAACATGGATTTATTAAATCAAAAGAAGGTCTGGGCGGCGGATTTATATTTGCCAGGGATTTAAGTGAGGTGAATCTCTGGGATATCTATATGATAACCTCTGAAGGCGCACTTCAGCCTAAATGTCCTGAATCAAATGAACAGTGTGTTGTTGGCGCGAATATGCAAAGGGTTTTATTTAACATTTTTATAGGTGCCGAAGAACATCTTGGGGAATATTTAAAGAAGTTTACCCTTAAGGATGTAGTTGAGCTTATATACGAAGAAAAATGAAGGAAGGCATGGCTTTCCGTTTAGCTAAAATGTAATAAAATTTATTACAGTTTTAAACTGTCGTGTGATGAACGTTATTCTACTAATAAGAAGGTGAAAACGATGATGTCCAGAGATAATTCTATCTTAAAAACAGGTGATTGGATTAAAGGGAAATCACCGGATGGGGAGTTAATAATCGGTTACATTGAGAGAATTGATATTCTGGAAGAGACCGTAAAGACAAAAGTCATTAGCAGTGATAATAAAACAATTGAAGGAAAAATAATTCCCATGTTGAGCAAACAGGTCAAAAAAATGCCTGTTTCAAAAGTGGCAAACAAGGAACAAGTTCATTATCTAATTGACTTGGCGCTTGCATCAGGGGATGAAGAGTGGTTCTTTGAGCTAACTTTCAAACTAAACAAGATGAGGGAGCTAGTAAATGCAGCAAAATAATAGCAGGGGGAATAAAAAATGAAAATGCTAGTAACAGGAGCAACAGGAAAATTAGGAACAAAAGTAGTGGAGACTTTATTAAAAACTGTCCCAGCAAACCAATTGTCTGTCAGTGTACGCAACCCGGAAAAAGCAGAAGGATTACGAGCTCGTGGAGTGGAAGTCCGCCAAGGTGATTTTGACCGTCCAGAGACACTGGATCATGCTTTTTCAGGCATCGATCGATTATTAATTATTTCTGCAGACGGGGACAATGAAACAAGGATTCGCCAGCATACAAATGCGGTAGCGGCAGCTGAACGTGCTGGCGTTAAATTTATTGCTTATACCAGCATTGCGAACGCAAGAGAAAGCAAAAACTTCCTTGCTCCAACTCATAAGGCAACAGAAGAAGCCATCTTAAAGACAGGCATTCCATACTCCTTCTTACGAAACAATTGGTATTTGGAGAATGAAATTCCGAGCATTCAAGGTGTACTAGCGGGAGCTCCATGGGTAACTTCTGCTCAAACTGGCAAAGTAGGCTGGGCACTTCAGCAAGATTATGCAGAAGCTGCAGCAGCGGTATTATCAGGCAGCGGACACGAAAATTCTGTTTACGAGCTTTCTGGCAAACTATTGACACAAGAAGAATTAGCATCTGCACTGGGTGCTGTGTTGGGGAAAGGGGTACCTGTTAAGCATGTTGATGATGCAGCTTATGCTGAGATGATGAAGGGTGCAGGAGTACCGGATTTCCTTATTCCAATGCTTGTTGACATACAAAAAGACATTCGGGAAGGCACCCTGGAAAGTGAAAGCAATGATTTCGCAAAGCTTCTTTGTCGTCCAGCAGCATCCATTCAAGAAGGGTTAATTCAAATTGTTAATAGCATCTCATCAAAATAATGCTGAAACCCTTAAAGCCGACCTTTTCAATATAGAAAGGGTTGCTTTAATTTTAACAAAAATTGAGATCTGGTTAGGAAAACAGAGGGGTATCTAATTCAAAATGTTTATTTGAAATGAAAACTTATCATAAAACTTTGTACTTAAACTAACAGGTCCGTGGCTACCCTGGACTAGCTTTCATCTAGTTTGTGAAAGCTCTCCATCTTTGTGATCATATACGCCAAAAGATATAGTAAGAAAAAAATAATAAAGTCATAAAGAGTTGACCACTTTTTGGGATTATAGAAGTCAATTGCATTGAAGAAATTCATTCCGCCAAAAGCAGCGATTGCCGAGAATATGACACCTTTCAGCAGGGAGTTCATTTTGGGCAACAATTGTAAAGCGAACATGACTCCAACGGGTGCTAAAGAGAAGTGGTAGGGCAAGAATAAAAAGAGAGCTAACGGAACCATTACTACAGGATAACACCACATTCCCATTGATAAGGCAGCAAGGTCTATAGTAAGCGATAATATTATCGTCAATAAGCCGCCTAAAAGAAGACGTCCGCTGCTTTAAAGTTTCGAGTAAAAGAAACAAGCGGCAGGGATTATCTCGTGGGCGGGCTGTCCGGAACCTTGACGACCAGCATCGGGATGCCGGGACCTCCGCTGCTTCTTTATTTTTCCGGAACGGACACACAAAAAGAAAAGCTTCGCGGAACAACATTGGCATTCTACTTACTTATCTATTCGATGAGCCTAATGGTTCAAATTTATTTTGCAGGAACCAATAAAACGATTTGGATTTCCAGCGGTTTGGCCTTGCCATTAGTGCTTTTGGGCCTGTTTACCGGGCAGCTGTTATTTGCTAAAATAAATCAGCGTTTTTTCAGGATTTTCACTTACATACTATTATTAATTACCGGGATTTATCTGTTTGCTGAAAGTTTATAATATAGGAGGACATAAAATGGAAGCGGAAATGCAAGCATATTTTAACGACCTGCATTCCGAGGATAAAAATGCCCAATATGAAGCGTTCAATCAAATTATGATGGCTGCTAAGGAAAAAGTGGACTGGGCTTATGAAGTTTGGGATGGATTAAAGGATGACCTTACACATAGAGACAATCACCGCCGTGCCAGAGCCGGGCAATTTCTCAGTTATTTGGCCATCAGTGATCCCGAGAAAAGGATGTTAAAAGATTTTCCTGCCGTCTGGGAAGTGACAAAAGATAAGAAATTTGTCACCGCGAGACACACGCTTCAGGCCATTTGGAGAATAGCCCTTGCTGGACCTGAACAAAAAGAGATGGTTTTACAGCACATCTCGGACCGCTTTATACATGGCGCAGATGAAAAAAATTACACCTTGATTCGCTTTGACATGATTCAAGGGCTGCGGAACTTTTATGATGAAACGAAGGAAGAAGACGTAAGGCAGATTGCACTTGATTTAATTGAAAAGGAAGAGGACCCGAAATATAAAAAGAAATATGCCGGTGTTTGGAAAAACGCGTAAAGAAACCTGCCCTTACAACACATAAAAGACCGGGCACCCACTAGACTAACCTAGATAAATGA